>VGJL01000017.1 GCA_016867495.1 Candidatus Eisenbacteria bacterium
GGAGGCGGTTCGCTCGCTGCTACGAGGCCTCCCGAACGCGGTGTTCAAGGATCGCGACGAGTTCGAGCGCGCGCTCGACAGCGCCGCGCGGAAAGCCGGAGTGAAGCTGCCGGCCCCGGCCCGAAAGGCGATCCTCTCCGCCCTCTCGGAACGCGACGAGGGCGCCGCGATCTGTCGCGGTAAGGACGGCAATGCCGAGCCCGATCCCGAGCTGCGCGACACCGAGAGCGTGCCGCTGCCGGCCGGAGAGGATCCCGCGGATGCCGAGGGTGTCGCAGCAAGCGTCCGCGCCTTCTTCGGCCGCGAGGTCAAGCCGCACGTCCCGGACGCCTGGATCGACACGAGCAGGCGCGATCCCAGGGATGGCCGCGTCGGCCTGATCGGCTACGAGATCAACTTCAACCGCTACTTCTATCGCTACACGCCACCCCACCCCCTTGAGGAGATCGAGGCCGATATTCGGGCCATCGAGGGGGACATCATCCGGATGCTGGGGGAGGTGACGGGATCTGGTGGAACCCTCCAGTAAGTGTCGGCACTTGCGCGGGACTGCCGACAATTCCTCTCACCCGCCGGAGCCCAGTTGACGCCATAACTCCTTTTCAATCAACATAATACATGACGCTTTGGATTGCCGGATGTTACGAAACGTCGGGACTTGCGCACAAACCCCGACGTTTCGTATCATCTCGCGGCCATGACGAAATCAAACAAGGATCGAGCGCTTCGGCTGATCGAAGGACTGGGACTCGCACGCCCGAAGGAGCTGGAGGCGCACGGCGTCACTCGCGCACAGCTCGCGCGTCTGGTGAAGGAAGGGCTTGTGCTTCGGCAGGCACGGGGCATCTACGTGGCTGCCCACCACTCGCCCTCCGAAGCACACACGCTCGCGCAGGTTGCGAAGCGCGTGCCCGAAGCCGTGTTCTGTCTCCTCACGGCGCTGCGCCTCCACGACCTGACGACACAGTCGGCGGCCGAGGTCTGGATCGCCCTTCCGGAAAAGGCCCGCCGCCCACGCCTTGACTATCCCCGCCTTCGCGTGGCCCGCTTCTCCGGACCTGCCCTGACCGAGGGGATCGAGGAGCGCCCCGTGGAGGGGGTCATCCTCCGCGTCTACTCGGCAGCGAAGACCGTTGTCGACTGCTTCAAGTATCGGAATAAGGTCGGGATCGACGTCGCGGCCGAAGCGCTGCGGGACTTCAGCCGCAAGCACCGCGGCGAGGCCAACGAGCTCGCCCGGTTCGCCCGCCTCTGCCGGGTCGCGCGCGTGATGCAACCCTACCTGGATTCCATCGCATGACCGACAAGGCCAACCTCGCGGCGCTGCCCGAGGCCGTGCGACGGACTCTCCTGCGCCGCAACACACCGATTCCGAGCGAAGCGCCAATCGGTTTGACGCGGGCGTACTGGGAGAATCCCTCGCGGCCGACGCAGATTCGCGCGTTCACACGGCGGTCTGGGCTCGCGATGCCGGACGGCTTCGCGGACGAGTGCGCGCGCATGCTCGGCGCCTTCCTCTCTCCCCTGCTCGAGGATCTGCGCGGCGGAAGCACCCGGGGTGGGACATGGCCTCCGGGAGGGGCATGGCGATGAATGGCCATCGGTTCAAGCCGTACCCCGATTACAAGGACTCGGGTGCCGACTGGCTGGGGGAGATTCCGGCGCATTGGGAGGCAAGACGACTCAAGTACGTCGCGCCACCGCGCGCCGAGAAGCTGAGCACGAAACCCGACGACACCGTCTACGTGGGTCTCGAAAACGTGGAGTCTTGGACAGGGCGACTGCTGCTTGAGAACCAGCCCGAAACAGTGGACAGCGCGGTGGCCACTTTCTACTGTGGTGATATCCTGTTCGGGAAGCTGCGCCCATACCTTGCAAAGGCGGCCCGACCAGGCTTCGATGGAGTCTGCACGAGCGAGATTCTCCCGCTGCGGCCGGTCGAACAGAACACGCAGAGCTTTGTTATGTACTGCCTGCTGAATGCGCCGTACATCCGCTGGCTCGACTCGCTAACCTACGGGACGAAGATGCCGCGCGTGAGCCCAGAGCAAGTTGCGGGTAGCTTCGTGCCGCTTCCCCCCGAACCCGAGCAGCGCGCCATCGCCGCCTTCCTCGACCGGGAGACGGCGCGGCTCGATGCGCTGGTGGCGAAGAAGGAGCGGCTGATCGACCTACTCCAGGAGAAGCGCGCCGCCCTCATCACCCGCGCCGTCACCAAGGGCCTCGACCCGACCGTCCCCATGAAGGATTCCGGCGTCGAGTGGCTGGGGGAGATCCCGGCGCATTGGGACGCCAAGCGGCTGCGGCACGTCGGCGAACCTATCATTGGCTTGACGTACGAGCCCGATGACGTTGTTGGCCCAGACGAAGGAACAATGGTTCTTCGCGCCTCGAATGTCAAGGCTGGACGGATCGTATGCGACGACAATGTCTTTGTGAGGACCGCAATCCCGGAACATCTCAGAACTAGACTCGGAGATGTCCTCATCTGCGCGAGGAGCGGAAGTCGTGATCTCATTGGAAAGAACGCCACGATTGACGAATGTGCGGTTGGTCTGACGTTTGGCACATTCATGATTGTCTTCAGGAGTCCGTGCAACCCATTCCTGTTCTGCGTCTTCAATTCCGCGCTCTTCGAGTACCAGTCTGGGACATTTCTAACGTCCACAATCAATCAGCTCACTGTAGGCAACCTGAAGAACATGACTGTTCCTGTTGCGCCGGATAGAGAGCAGCACGCGATCGCGGCGTTCCTCGACCGAGAGACGGCGAAGCTCGACGCCCTCATCGCAAAAGTCCACGACGCCATCCGCCGCCTCACCGAGCTCCGCACCGCCTTGATCTCCGCAGCCGTAACCGGCAAGATCGATGTGCGTGAGGAGGATGGATGAACCGTGTAGCCGTGCGACCGGAGCTGCTGCGTTGGGCACGCGAACGGGCAGGGCGCACGACAGAGAGCCTACTCCGCAACTTCCCCAAGCTGGGATCCTGGGAGGCCGGCGAGACGCAGCCGACGCTGAAGCAGCTCGAGAGTTTCGCAAAGAGCCTGCATGTACCCGTCGGCTATCTCTTCCTGCAGCAGCCTCCCGAGGAGCCGATACCGATTCCTGACTTCCGTACCTTTGCAGATGCCGGGATGGTGCGGCCCAGTCCGGATCTTCTCGACACGGTCTACCTCTGCCAGCAGCGGCAGGACTGGTACCGCGACTTCGCACGCATGATCGGCCAAGAGGCTCTGCCCTTTGTTGGCGCCTCGCGCGCCGGCGATGACATCGTCCGCACGGCGGCAACCATTCGCGAGGCACTCGGCTTTGACCTTGAGGCGCGTCGAAGGCTACCGGCGTGGACTGATGCGCTCCGACGCTTCATCGAGCAGGCGGATTCCCTCGGCGTCCTCGTGATGGTGAGCGGCGTCGCCGGGAGCAACAACAGACGCAAGCTCGACCCGGACGAGTTTAGAGGCTTCGCGCTGGCCGATCCGATCGCACCTCTTGTCTTCGTCAACGGCGCCGACACCAAGGCAGCACAGATGTTCACGTTGGCCCATGAGCTGGCGCACGTCTGGCTCGGAGAGACTGCCCTGTCGAATGCCCAGGCGGCCGCTGCTCCAGCGCACGCAGTGGAGCGCTGGTGCAACCAAGTCGCCGCCGAGTTGTTGGTTCCCATGGAGCCGTTCCAGGAGGCGCATCACCGCGGCGCTGAGCTGTCTTCGGAGCTGGATCGCCTTGCGCGGGAATTCAAAGTAAGCACGCTTGTCATCCTGCGGCGGATGCACGATGCGGGCACCTTGCGGGGCAGGGCGTACTGGGACGCCTATGAACAGGAGTTGGACCGGCTGCGCAGCCTCCCGAGTAGCAGTGGCGGGAACTTCTACCTCACACTGGGCGCGCGCGCGAGCAAACGCTTTGCGCGCGCTCTCGTGATCAGCACGCTCGAAGGGCGAACGGCGTTCACGGAAGCGTTTCGACTGCTGGGTTTCCACAAGATGTCGACGTTCCGGGAGTTGGGGGACAGCCTGGGGATCGCATTCTGATGGCCTATCTGCTCGATGCCGACGTCTTCATCCGTGCTAAGAACCTGCACTACGGGTTTGACTTCTGCCCCGCGTATTGGGACTGGCTTGTCGAACGCAACGCTGAGGGCAAGGTCTTCAGTGTCGAGAAGGTCGGGGACGAACTGCGGGCAGGTGCCGACGAGCTGGCGCAATGGGCAGCGATGCAGGGCGATCGGTTCTTCCTTCGGCCCGACGCGGCTGTAGTCCCGTCCCTCGCTGCCGTCAGCGCGTGGGCTATGGGGCAGCATTACGATGCTTCAGCCGTGAGCACCTTCTTGCAAATCGCTGACTACTATCTGGTATCGCAGGCACACGCAGGTCGCTACACGGTGGTCACGCACGAGCTGCCTGCTGCCTCTCTACGGAAGATCAAGATCCCTGACGCCTGCATTGGGCTTGGTATCAAGTGCATGACTCCCTTCGAGATGCTGCGGGTAGAGCGCGCCCGCTTCATCCTGGCCAGCGGACCTACGACCGCCTCAAAGAACTTCGCGCCACGACCATCTCGGCCGCGGTGACTGGCAAGATCGCCGTGCGCAAGGAGATGGCTGGGCTGGTCTGACCCCCGGGACGCTGTGCTAGATCTGGAGCCGCCCGTCGAGCAGACCATCGGCCGGAGATTCTTGTTTGCATTTGTCGGCTCGTTCGCTAATAATGCGATCGGCTATTTTCGAGGCCGCAAACAAGGAGTGCCATCGTGCCGAAGCCGAAGATGAAGCGACACCCCCACGGCCGGCGGATCCGTTGCCCGGGCGGATACGAAGCCTATGTCCCAGATTCACTTCCGCCCCCCATTGACTGGGACGGAAGGCTCGCGGTAGCGCTTTCCAGGGCTGACCTGGCCGTCGGCCGACTGGCGGGAGAAGGCAGGCGCCTCCCGAATCCGCACCTCCTCATCCGGCCATTCGTGCGCCGGGAGGCGGTGCTCTCGAGCCGGATCGAGGGCACGCAGGCCACGCTGGGCGAGCTTCTCTCCTCGGAGGCGGGAGCCACAGTCGGGCGGAGTCCCGACGATCTCCGCGAGGTCGCGAACTACGTCGTGGCGTTGGAATACGGCGTCGAGCGGCTCCGCACGCTGCCCTTGTCCCTGCGGCTCGTGCGCGAGCTACACAAGCGTCTCATGCGGGGCGTGCGCGGGGAAGCCGCCACTCCAGGGATGTTCCGGCGTAGCCAGAACTGGATCGGCGGCCCCCGCAGCACATTGCGCGATGCGTCGTACGTCCCGCCTCCGGCTGACGAGCTGGTGGAGTGTCTCGGCGAACTGGAGAAGTTCCTCCACGACGATTCGCTTCCCCCTCTGGTCCATGCCGCGCTGGCGCACTCGCAGTTCGAGGCGATTCACCCGTTCCTAGATGGAAACGGGCGCGTTGGGAGGTTGCTCGTGACGCTTCTGCTTCTGGAGAAGCGTGTCCTCCCGTCTCCTCTTCTCTATCTGAGTGCGTACTTCGAAGCCACACGCGAGGAGTACTACGCACGCCTCTTATCGGTCACTGCGCGCGGGGAGTGGGAAGAGTGGCTGATCTACTTCCTCACGGCTGCCGCACATCAGGCCGAGGACGCCCTGGGACGGATCCAGCGGATCGATGACCTGCTCCTGCGCTGGCGGGCGCACCTCTCCAAGTCCCCTTCCCGATTGTCCGAGAGAGCGATCGATCTATTCGTGGAGAATCCGTTCTGGACTGTGAACAAGCTCGCGGAGAGACTAGATGTCGCTTTCACCACTGCCCAACGAGGTGTTGATCGGCTCGAATCGGTAGGCATCGTGACGCTGGTTGGCGAGGCAAGACGCAATCGGGTCTACTGCGCCCGCTCGATCCTCTCGATCCTGGAGGAGCCGCCGCGGATCGCCCCCGAGCTTCATGGACCCGGCCCGGAGCTATGACAAGCTGTGACAGACGGCTGTGACAAGCTATGACATGGAGCTGTGACATGCTGCGACATGCTGCCATTCTGTCCGAACCCGAGACCGCACCGGTCCGACAGGGATCCGGATGACCCCCGACATCTCCGAACGCTCCTTCGAAGAGGCGATCGAGTGCGGCCTGCTCCAGGGCGGGCCCGACGCCTGCGTTGGACACGCGGACGCCGTCCGCGAGACCTCGCTGCACTACGGCGACAACCCGCCCGGCGGCTACCACAGGCGCCGGCCCGAGGAGTACGACCGTTCCCTCTGCCTGCTCCCCCGCGATGCCCTGGACTTCATCCTCGCCACGCAGCCGAGGGAATGGGAGAGGCTCAAGCAGCACCACGGGGCCGATCTGAAGGAACGGTTCGTCAAGCGCCTCGCCTCAGAGATCGAGAAGCGCGGCGCGCTCGATGTCTTGCGAAACGGCATCAAGGACTCCGGCTGCAAGTTCCGCCTCGCCTACTTCCGTCCCGCCAGCGGGCTGAACGAAGAGACGAGGCGGCTGCACGCGGCGAATCTCTTCTCCGTCGTGCGCCAGCTCCACTACAGCCTGAAGAACGAGAGAAGTCTCGATCTCGTCCTCTTCCTGAACGGCATCCCCATCTTCACCGCAGAACTCAAGAACCCGCTCAACGGGCAGGACGTCACCGACGCGATCCGCCAGTACAAGACCGATCGCGATCCTCGCGAGCCGGTGTTCTCCTACGGCCGCTGCCTCGCCCACTTCGCGGTGGACCCGGACCTCGTCTATGTCACCACCCACCTCGTCGGGGCGCAGACCTGGTTCCTCCCGTTCAACCAGGGGAAGTTCGGCGGGGCCGGCAATCCCCCCGTGCCGCCCACGCGGGCCGGATACTCCACCGCCTACCTCTGGGAAGAGACCTGGTCGCGCGACAGCGTCCTCGACCTTGTGCGCCAGTTCATCCACGAGGTCGAGGAGGAGGACCAGAAGGGGAGAAAGACCGGCAAGCGCTATCTGATCTTCCCGCGCTATCAGCAGCTCGACTGCGTGCGGCGGCTTGTGTCCGACGCGCGCGCGACGGGGGCCGGGCAACGCTATCTCATCCAGCATTCCGCAGGGAGCGGTAAGAGTTTCACCATCGCCTGGCTCGCCCACCAGCTCTCCACGCTCCACGACAAGAACGACCGGCGCGTTTTCGACTCCATCGTGGTTGTCACCGACCGCCGGGTCCTCGATCGACAGCTTCAGACCACGGTCCGGCAGTTCGAACAGACCCTCGGCGTCGTCGAGAACATCGACACGACCTCGCGCCAGCTCAAGCAGGCTCTCGAGTCGGGCAAGACGATCATCGTGACGACGCTCCAGAAGTTCCCGGTCATCGCCAAGGAAATCGGGGAGCTGCCTGGCAAACGCTTCGCCGTGATCGTGGACGAAGCGCACTCTTCGCAATCGGGCGAGAGCACGAAGAGCCTGAAGGCGGTGCTCGCCTCCCGTTCGCTGGAGGAGGCTGAGGCCGAGGAGGCGGGCGCGGCGACCCCCGAGGAGGAACTCGAGAGCGCGATCCTCGCCGAGATGGAGAAGCGCGGGCGGCTTCCCAACCTCTCGACCTTCGCGTTCACCGCCACACCCAAGACGAAGACCCTCGAGCTGTTCGGCACCAAGCGCCCCGACGGGAAGTTCGAGCCCTTCCATCTCTACAGCATGCGCCAGGCCATCGAGGAGGGGTTCATCCTCGATGTCCTTGCGAACTACGCCACCTACAAGGCCTACTGGCGCCTGTGGAAGACGATCGCGGATGATCCGCGCTACGACAAGAAGAAGGCCGAATACCTGCTCAAGTCCTTCGTCGAGCTGCATCCTCATGCCATCGGCGAGAAGGTCCGCCTCATGGTCGAGCACTTCGTCGCCCAGGCGCAGGGCGAGATCGCCGGCAAGGCCAAGGCGATGATCGTGACGCGCTCCCGCCTCCACGCGGTGCGCTACAAGCTGGCGGTCGACAAGTGCCTCGCGGAGCGCGGGCATCGCTTCAAGGCGCTGGTCGCCTTCTCGGGGACGGTTCCGGACGGAGGGAAACACTACACCGAGTCCAACATGAACGGCTTTCCCGAGGCGCAGACGGCAAAGGTCTTCGACCAGCCCGACTACAGATTCCTGATTGTCGCGAACAAGTTCCAGACCGGCTTCGACCAGCCGCTTCTTCATACGATGTACGTGGACAAGAAACTGGGCGGCGTGAATGCCGTGCAGACCCTTTCGCGGCTGAACCGTGTCCATCGCGAGAAGAGGGGCACCATGGTACTCGACTTCGCGAACGAGGCAGACGCGATCAAGGCCGCCTTCGAACCCTACTACGAGACGACGATCCTCTCCGAGGCGACGGACCCGCACCTCCTCTATGAGATCGAGACGCGCCTTGGCGAGTTTCCCGTCTATGCCAAGACGGACGTGGACGAGTACGCCAGGGTCTACTTCGATCCCAAGGCCACGCAGGACCGCCTCTACGCCGTCCTCGCGCCGGTCGTGGACCGCTTCAAGGACCTGTCCGACGAGGAGAAACACGATTTCCGCGGGCAGCTCACGGATTACGTGCGCCTCTATGCCTTCCTCTCCCAGGTGCTCACATTCGCCGACGCAGATCTCGAGAAGCTCTATGTCTTCACTCGCGGCCTGCGAAGGCTGCTCCCTGCCGATCGCATTGAGCTTCCCCGCGAAGTTCAGCAGAACATCGATATGGAGTCCTACCGCATCCAGGAGATCAGTCGCGGGAAGATCGATCTCGAGCGAAGGCCCGGGCTGCTCGTCCCGGTCGGCACCAAGGACGCCCATGGAACGGCGCCCGAGGAGATGGAGTCGCTGTCCCGCATCATCGCCGAGCTGAACGAGCGCTTCGGCCTCGAGTTGGGAGACGAGCACAGAGTGACTCTCACGCAGATGATGGGAAAGCTCGATGGCGATACGGCCCTCGATGCTGCGGCGCGAGCCAACACGCGCGAGAACGTCCGGCTCACGTTCGACAACAAGGTCAATGATGTGATCCAGGACATCGTCAACTCGAACTTCGACCTCTACAAGCGCATCACCGACGACCGCGCTTTCGGAGAGGCCCTCAAGAACTTCCTCTTCGACATCTATCTCCGCGGCCATCGCAACGCGGAGGAGCTGATCAGGCAGGGCGAGTCGAAGACGCTCGAGTTCAAGTCCACTCTCCGATGGAGCCTCAAGCAGAATCGGCAAGACGACGTGGGGGTGACGCATGCCGTCCTCAAAACGATCGCCGCGTTCCTGAACACTGAAGGGGGCGATCTCCTGATCGGAGTGGCGGACGACCGCTCGATTGTCGGGATCGAGGTCGACGGGCTTGAGAACGACGACAAGTTCATGCGTCATCTGGCGCAGGTTGTGCGGAACGGCCTCGGAGATCGTGCCGGAACATGCATCGACCCCAAGACGCAGGTCGTGGGGGGCAAGACGGTCTGCGTCGTGAGCTGCCAGCGCAGCCCGGAGCCCGCGTTCTTGAAGTGGAAGAACACGGAGGCCTCCCCGGAGGGGGACTTCTTCGTTCGCAGCGGTCCGGGGACAGTCAAGCTTCCCGTCGAGAGTGCGCGGGAGTACATCCGTACTCGATTCCCGGGTTGGGGTGGAGGCAAGAAGGGAGAGGAGCGCGTCGAGTAGTTGTCGTGCGACAGCCGAACTGGCTCAGGCGGATGGCCGCTTGCCTATGATGCGCTACAATGGAATCGGTCTTGGATCCGTATTCCAAGGCTATCGAAAGGAGCAAGGACATGGCGATGTACGCGTGCCCGAAGTGCGGGATGTCGATCGGCATCATGACCTGCGGCAAGTGCGGCAAGGAGTTGAAGCACGAGACGATCACCACCCCCGACGGCAAGACCGTGCACGTCTCCGAGTGCCCGGAAGGACACGGCAAGGTGAAGTCGCCGCTCTGCTGCGGCCAGGACATGGTCTGCAAGATCTGAACCGGATCCCAGGCTCTTCAAGGAGGCTTTCTCATGAGCACGAGAGACCCCAATGAGTGCTGCCCGAGGTTCGACCCCGAGCCTTGGGACGGCAAGGAGCTGCACTGGCAGGACAGGCGCTTCGTGAAGGATCGAGTGGCCTGCTTCCTCCACGTCCCGCTCAACTTCGGAGCCGTCATGAAGCGCAACGCATGTGCCATCGAGGCGGCGGGCGCGATGCCGGCGGAGATGGTCGTCCTGGCGGACGAGAACTCCCTCTGGGGAACCGATGTCTACATCGAGGTGACCAAGGAGATCCCCGGCGCGCGGATGGCCAGCATCTCGGGAACGTTCCTCAGCAAGGTCTTCGAGGGGCCATACCAGAACGTGAGGAAGTGGATCGCCGAGATGAAATCCTTCGTGCAGGGCAAGGGCAAGACCCTGGGGAAGCTCTACGTCTTCTACACGACCTGTCCCAAGTGCGCCAAGAAGTATGGGAAGAACTACGTGGCGCTCTTGGCGCAGGTCTGATCCAGAGCGAAAACCCGCCCCAGGCCCGACGGGCGCCTCAGGCTCGCGATTGCCGCGCCTCGTGACTCGCGCGCGCCCTGTCGCTTGGCCTTCGCCTCAACGCAGGAAGTGCGACAGGAAGTGCCCCACGACCCGCGGCTCGAGCGCCAGGGTCAGCAGCGCCCCCCCGATCGCCCCACCGAGATGCGCGGCGTGCCCGACATGCCCTATGCCGCGACGCGCCCCCACGATCGAGAGGGCCACATAGCCGATCGCGAAGAGGAACGCGGGAATCCCGATCGGGATGAAGAAGATGAAGATGGGCGCCATGGGGAAGAAGAGCACGTACGAGAAGACCACGCCGGTCACAGCGCCCGAGGCGCCCACCGCGCGGTAGCCGTAGTCCCGGCTGTGGAGGATCAGCGTGAGGATGCTCCCCGCCAGCAGGCTCCCCAGATAGAGGATGAAGAAGCCCTTCCCTCCCAGGAGCCTCTCGATCGGCGGGCCGAAAAAGAAGAGCGTGAACATGTTCATGAAGAGATGGCCCAGATCCACATGCAGCAAGCCGGAGGTGAACGTCTGATACCACTTCCCCTGGCGCAGAATCTCATGGGGGGATGCCGCGTAGTCGCGGATCATCCTCCGGTTCGAAAAGCCCGCGAAGCTGACAATGGCGGTGATACCGATCGTGAGGAGCGAGACGGGCGTGGCGGCCAGGCTCATTGTCTGGACCCCCTGCATTCTTCTTCAGGCGATTCTCTGGCGGCGCGGCCAAGCTCCTTCACAGTCGCTTCCTCCCCCATCGATCTCCTCCCGGACTCCCGGCATCACCGCCCTTCCAATGCAGGCGCGATGACCAATCCTCGATCTTCCGAAAGATGTAGCCGCCCCCCTCCGCGCCCCAGACCTGCCGGCCCTGCGCGTCGAAGCCTCGATCCCAGCTCACGAGCTGCCAGGGCGTGATCGTCACCTCGGAGGTGGCGTACTTCGCCCCGCGCAGGTCGCTCGCGCACCCTTCGCCTTCTGTGCTTCCCACGTAGATCGGTCCCGCCCGCCTCTGCAGGAAGATCGAGCATCCCTCGCGCGGGATGAGGGAGTCGGGAGAGAGCGCGGCGAGCGGCTGGGCATCCTTCCAGGCGCCCGCGAATCGCAAGGGGTGATCGAGGGCGTAGACGCGGCTCTCGAATCGATTCGGTTCGATCTGCCGGAGCGAATAGACGCGCTGGCGGTAGGGTCTATCCTCGTGCCCGGCGACAGCCTGCTCCACGTAGAGCCAGCACCCGTCCACGCGCGCGGGCCAGATGGGCGCCATCCTGAGCCGGATATCGAGGTAGGTGGAGTCGCGCGCCGCTTGGTCCGCGCTGCTGAATGAACCGGCCATGCAGGATGCCAGCTTCTCGAGCCCTCCATCCTCGGCGACTCCCCCCGGATAGCGGGTGAAGCCGCATCCACCCATCGCGAACAGAAGCAACATGAGGGCGATCCGTCGGCGCATGTGGACAATGACCTCCATCTCGGTTTCTCTCAGCGTCCCTCTAAGCCCGGCGCGTCTTCCACGGCCTGCGTTCCATCCCCCCCGCTACAACCCCACGAGGACCTGGGCGAGGATGATCTTCAAGATCAATGCGATCGGATGCACAGCCGAGTAGGCGATTCCCGCGCTCTCGGAGCCGGTGTGCGAGTTCGCGAAGGCGAGGGCGGCCGGCTGCGTGTGGATGCCCGAGAGGATCCCATAGGTCGAGACCATGTCGTAGCGGAGCACGCGGCTTGCGATCAGGATGATCGCCGCCGCGGAGAGGATCGTGATCCCCGCCCCGACCAGCAGCAGCGCGAGCCCTTGCTCGGCTATCGTATGCACGAAGCTCCCGCCCGCCCTCGAGCCGATCCCCGCCAGAAAGAGGAGTATCCCGAGCTGACGCATCGTGAGATTCGCGTTGGCCGCCATGGTCCAGACGATCGGGCCCGTTCGCCCGAGCCGCCCGAGGATCAAGCCCACGATGAGCGGGCCGCCCGCGAAGCCGAGGCGGACCTCGCGCTCTCCAAAGAACGGCAGCGGGATCATCCCCACCAGCACGCCGAGGATGAGACCCAGACTGAAGGAGAGAAAGTCGGTCTCCGTGATGTCGCGAAGCGGATTGCCGAGGATCTGCGTCGCCCGCTCCATGTCCTCTCGCTGAAGGACGATGCGGATCTGATCGCCGAACTCCAGCGTCGTCCCGGGATGCGGCGTGATGTGGACGCCCCCTCTTCGGATTCGGCTCACGATGACCGGATGCCCGACGACGCTCGAGAGATCGCCGACCCTCTTGCCCACGATGCTCCTGTTGATCACGACCAGATCTCGGTACTCGATCTCGGGCGAGAGCTTCTCCACCGCCGCATCCACCTCGGGCCCCACGAGCAGCTTGGCCCGCCGGATCGCCTCGTCCGTTCCGATCCCGATGAGGACATCGCCCTCGCTCAGAACGACCTCGGGAGTGACCAGCTCGATCCGCCTTCCCTTCTTGATGCGCGTGAAGACCATCCCGGTCAGATCGGTCAGCATCGACTCTCCGAAACTCCGCCCGATCAGCTGGGGATTCGCCACGCGGAGCTCGCGCGTGAGGAAGTCGGCGCCCGAGCCCATCACCCGGGAGGCCAGCTCGCGCTCCTTCCCGAAGTCGACACGGAAGATTTTCGTCGAGACTTGCATTGCGAGGATCAGGCCGATGACGCCGAACGGATAAGCGACGCTGTAGCCCACGGTGGGACCGTCGAGACGCAGGCGGATCGCGGCGGGATCGAGCGTCGAGCCGGCCATGGTGTTGCGGAGGACCTCGATCGCCGCCGCAAGCGCCGGCGTATTCGTCAGGCTCCCGCAGAAGAGCCCCGAGGCGACCGCCGAGTCGACGCCGAGAAGCCGCGTCGCGCCCAGCGTGATCGCCGCGGCCAGGATCGTCGTCCCGCCCGCCAGCGCAGTCAGACGAACCCACTGGACGCGAAAGAGGTTGAAGAACATCGGCCCCGACTGCA
The DNA here is from genome assembly GCA_016867495.1 of Candidatus Eisenbacteria bacterium. Classification (NCBI taxonomy): domain Bacteria; phylum Candidatus Eiseniibacteriota; species Candidatus Eiseniibacteriota bacterium. The sequence goes on from VGJL01000017.1 coordinate 13,401, forward strand.
GTCCCACCGAGTAGGCGAAGAGGATCAGACCCAGGACATGGATGTACTCCGGGATGACCAGCCGCTCGGGATCGATGGCCCCGAGGAAGAGACCGATGAAGAGAACCGCGGCGATCCCCAAGCGGAATCCGCCGATCCTGACGCTTCCTATGGCGTACCCAAAACCGATGATGGTGAATAGCAGCAGCGGCGTCGAGCGCGCCAGGAGATCGATCACTCCGCCCATGGATTCCGATGCCTCACCGCGGGCCTCCGTCATCAACATTGGGCCTGGAGTCCTTCGGACGCAAGATTGTTAGGTTCTCCCCGCCGCAGATCGTGTTGCGATCGAGGAGGAAGGAGTGGATCCCCTCGGCCCGCGTGCCGCGCAGCAGGGCGCCATGCCATCCCGTCGTGACTGCGAGGTAGTCGGGCCGCACCTCAGTCCAGAAGCGCTCTCTCAGATGCGCTTCCTCGGCGCTCCCCGCGCGCATCCGTCCCAAGTCCGAGAGAAGAGGAAGCAGCCTGTGGCTGTTCAGCCCGAGCAGATCGATCACGCGGTGGTTCCCGAAGAAGCGGATCGCGCCCGCGTCGCTGACCCCGACCGAAGCCCCCGCCGGGAGCTTCTCCGAGATCCACCTGCCCGCCGCAACCTGCTGCTCCTCGATGTTCCTGCAGTTCCAGGAATAGACGGCGCGCATGATCCGGTGTTGATGGACGAGGGTCGCGGCGACCGCGAACATGAGCAGGGAGAAGAGCCCGGTCCTCGCCGCGCGGCCAAGGAACCGCCTCATGATCCGATCCGCTTCGCCGACACCCATCCACCAGAGGACGACGAGGGCGATTGCCCCGGGGAGCAGGTAGCGGGCGAAGTAGAAGTTCTTGATCGAGCCGGCCTCATCCGGGCCGAGGATCAGGCCCATCGGAAGCTGCGTCGAAAGCGCATATAGAAACGCGAACGGGAAGAGGCCCGCGGCGATCGCCGCCGACGGCTGAACGTGGGCCAGCCGGCGGAGACCCGCCACCGCCAGCCCGAGCGCCGAGACTCCCAAGACGATCCTGAGCCAGGGCGCGGCAAACGATGTTCCAAGGAAGGGCTGGTAGAGCAGGAGGCTCGCGATGGCGGCCAGCTGGTCCTCGTTCATGAGCCCGAACCAATGGGCCTTCGCGTAGTAGGTCGAGGGGAACGGTCGCCCGGTGGCGAGGAGGCAACAGAGAATCCACGGGAAGATCACGCCGAGCGCGGGCAAGATCGTCCCGAGCGCGCCCCGTAATCGATCGCCTCGTGGTCCGTGAAGCAGCCTGGCGACCGCCAGCAGGGGCAGGAGCAGGTACCCCTCCGGCCGCGCCAGGATGGAGAGCCCCGCGCCGAGCCCCGCCAGCCGCCATCGCCCCCGCGCGATCCATCCGAAGGTGAGCATCAGAAGCAGGACGAAGAGAGGCACCTCCGTTCCGGAGACCGCCGCGAAGATCATGTAGGGAAGGAGGCAGACGCTCGCCGCGGCGGCGAGACCCAGGCGCGGACCGACGAACCTGCCGGCGAGGGAGACCGCCGCGACCGCCGCGGCGGCCGCCAGGAGAACGCCCGCCGCCTTCGCGGCCGCGACGGGAGGAATCCCGACCAGATGCGCCGGCGCGAGGAGGATGACCCAGAGAGGGCTCGTCGCGCCCGTCTCCGGTTCCCCCGGGTTGTACTGGAAGGGCCGCCCTTCGGCGATGCTCCTCGCATAGACCTGATGGATCCAGGCATCGTCCAGCGGGAGCCCGATCCGCGCGAATCGCGGCCCGGCCGCCTCGGATGTGACGTAAAGGAACGAGAGCGCCCCAACCAGCAGCAGAGCGGCAAGAAAGAGCCCCACCCTCTTGACGCTGATGGGGCCGATCGCCCTCTCGAGCATCTCTCCCACGGCACGCGCTGGACCAGCCATTCGGGGTCCGAGGATAGCGGCACAGCCGCGGAAAACAAAGCGAGCGAAGCGGGCCGCGGCGCGACGCCGCGCGAGGGAACCGAACGACCTGGCGGATGAAGAACGGCCTACGGAAGCTGGACCGTGAAGGTCGTCCCCTCCTCGGGAGTCGAGTGGAACGAGACCGTGCCGCGCAGATGGCGCTCGGCAAAGAGCTTCACGCTGTAGGTGCCGATGCCGTGCCCGCGCCCTGCCTTCGTGCTGAAGGAGCGCTGGAAGACCTGCAGCTTGACCTCCTCCGTCATCGTCCCGGCGTTGTGGACCGAGAAGGTGGGGTGCCCGTTACAGACATACGAGACACAGACGGTCCCGCCCGCCGGAGAAGCCTCTAGGGCGTTCTTGATTAGATTCCCCAATACGCGGCCGAGAAGCACCTCGTCCGATCGGATCAGGGTGGAGCCCGATATGAGCGGAGGGGCGATCCTCTTCCCATGAGAAGCGGAGTGATGGCTGTACATGATGCAGAGACGAACCAGCATCCGCGCGGCGTCGAACTCCTCCTCCTGCGCGGACAGCTCGTCCCGTTCCGCGGCGGCCAGATCGCGTTGCGCCAGGATTTCCTCCACCAGTTGCCCCGACATTTCCCGGGCCGTCTGGCTCAGCTGCAGGGCCTCCTCGCCGGAGAGCCCTGGCCAGATCTCGAGAATCGCGTGGAGTCCGCTGACCACGTTCAGGAGGTCGTGGAAGAATAGGCGCTCGAGGACCTCCCGGCGCTTCTCATCGGTGGCGTCGCGAACGGCGAAGACGGTGTAGCGCTCCCCCGCGAGCTCGATCGGGGTCGTCCAAACCCGAAGATCCAGCGCCGCGGGGCCATCCTTCGCGCTGCGCGTGATCCGGCAGTCCTCGACACGCTGATTCAGGGAATCCTGGCTCTCCCGGATCGCGCGCAACGCGCCGCAGGCGTCGCAGAACTCGGTCGTGCCGCACCCGCACTCTCCCTCGACGGCATGAACGCAGTCGAGGCAATCGCCCGGACGAAGCCCGAGAAGGTCCTCGACAGGCTGACCCACGAGAAGCCCCAGCTTGTTGTTCGCAAGCACGATCTGCCGCTGATCGTTGAGCACCATCGCCGGCTCGGGGAAGCTGTTCAGCAGGTCTGCGATCGAGCGGACTGCGGTGACCCGCCGATTCTGGCGGGCGATCTCGCCCCGCGACAACCGCACTGGTGCCGCGGTCCGCGCGGCGCGAAGCGGTGAGGACACTGGCCACCTCCTGCCTCGGGTCCCTCCGGACCGAGTCGCCCGTCTTATCGGCAGGATTGGCACCGCGCTTCAGAGGAACGCGCGGCGGGCCTCGCGATCGCGTGCCGGCCCGGGAGCAAGGAAGGATATTCCGTACGTCCTAAGCTATTGCTTCTTCGAGCCGCTCTCGGGGGCGCTCCCAGCCAGGCCTTTCTCGAGCGCAACGGCCATCGACTCCATCTCAGCGCCCCCGAACCCGAGCTCGCGTGCGCGCCGCGAGGCGGCGGCGAGGCAGCGGTCGCGCAGGCGGGACCGATGGGCCATGTGGGCTACGCTCTGGAGAAGCCTCCCGTTCGTCCCCTGCTTCTCGAGGATGCCGCAGATCCAGCTCTTCCACTCCTCGACCCGGCCGGCGGCGGCCGCGAAGTTGTAGGTCTCCCATGCGGCCGCCCCCGCGGTCGTCGCGGCAGGAAAGCGATCGAGGACCATCCTCCAATAGCCTTCGCTTCTTCCCGGATCCTTCCGCGCATGCGTGAAGTAGCGCGAGAGCAGGGTCAGGGAGCGCTCCACATACCGCTGCGTGTTGAATGGGTCAAGGTCGATGACTCGCTGCAGGAGCGAATCGGCCTGCGCGTCCAGCCCCCGATTCAATCTGCGCTCGAGAACAGAGTAGAGCAGCGGCAGGGAGTCGGCATGCGCCGCGAGGCCTTCTTCCATCCCGGCCAGACGATCGACGCCGTCCCTCAGAGGCACCGCGCTGTCGAAAAACGGCTGCTTCCCGTGGTAGCCCGCGACGCGATCGACTTCCACCCCATCGGGACGCACGAAGATCACCGAGGGAAGACCGGTCACGGGGAATCGGGACTGCAGCGCGCCGGCATCGGGGCCCGTCGTGTCGATGCGGATCGCGATCATCCCCTCGGCCAGGCCTTCGCCCTCCTGCGTGTTCCACACCTGCTCGTCCAGATCGGAGCACGCGCCGCAATGGCCAGAGTAGGTGTCGATGAGAAGCATCTTTCCGCTTCGCGAGGCCTCGGCGAGGGCCTCCTCGAGCTTCAGATCGCTCCACTGCACGCCCGCGGCCGCGGGCCGGGCGCAGGGGAGCGCCCCGCAGGCGATGACGAAGACGATGACGGCTCCAGCGAGAAACGATCTTCCCTTCATACTCTCCATCCGTCCAGCCCCCGGTTGTGGCTCCTCACTGTCTCGTCGGCAGACCGCCGGGAGCGTTGCTCGGGCGCCGATCGAGGGGCGGGATCTTCGGCGCCTTTCTTCGCAGCCTCCTCGTGATCTCGACGAATCCCCTCGCAAGCTGCGTGTCGCGGCCCGCCGCGTGCTCCTGGGGAGCCATCTCGACCTCGATGTCGGGGTCGGTGCCGTAGTTCTCCACGCCCCAGCCCACGTCCTCGAACCAGAACGCGAACTCGGGCTGCGAGGTGAAAGTCCCATCGACGAGCGAGTGCCGGGGCCAGATGCCGACCACACCTCCCCAGGTCCTCTTCCCGATCAGCGGCCCGAGCTTGTAGAGCTTGAAGGCGTGGCTGAAGATGTCGCCGTCGGATCCCGCGTACTCGTTGGTCAGCGCGACCATGGGTCCCATCGGAGCGTCCGTCGGATACGGCTCCGGCTCGCCCCACCTGCTCGCGTCATACCCGATCCTGCGGAGCAGCAGCTTTGTCAAGAGAAGCTGCGAAACGTGCCCGCCGCCGTTCCACCGGACATCGACGATCAGGCCCTCCCGATCGACCTCGCTCTGGTAGTAGCGGTGGAACTCCGAGAAACCGCCGCCCCCCATGTCGGGGATGTGGATGTACCCGATCCTGCCCTTCGACTCCGCGTGCACCCAAGCCCTCTTTCGCTCGACCCAGTCGCGGTAGCGTAGCGCGGACTCGTCGCGCAGCGCCCGGACCGTGATCGTGCGGATCTGCCCCGCCCCGCCGCCCGCCTTCTCGTCCTTCCGGGCGCCGCGGGCGCGGCTGCCCTTCGAGCGAACGGTGAGCCGAACGTCCTGGCCGGCCATGTTGACGAGGCGCTCATACGGAGAGACTTCGCGATTCACCGGACGCCCGCCGACTGCGAGGATCTCGTCGCCGGGCGAGAGACAGAGCCCCGGGGCGGCCAGAGGGGAGCCTCTCTTCTCGTCCCACGAGTCCCCGCGAGGGATTCTCGCGATACTCCATACGCCGCGTCGCTCGTCCAGCTCGAGATCGGCCCCGAGAATCCCCTGGAACCAGCTCGGCTCGGGACGATAGTCCCCGCCCATCTCGTAGCAGTGCGATGTCCCGAGTTCGCCCTGCATCTCCCAGAGAAGGTCCGAGAACTCCGAGCGACTCGCCGCTCGATCGACGAGGGGCAGGTAGCGGTCGTGCACGCCCTTCCAATCAATGCCCGACATCTCGGGCGTCCAGAACTGATCGCGCTGGAGCCGCCACGCTTCGCGGAACATCTGCCGCCACTCTTCGCCCGGGACGACCGATACGCGGACACGGTCCATGTCGAGCCACCCGGACTCGCGGCCCGGGGCATCGTTGCCGGACTTCTGCTCCGTCTTGAAGCCGATCGGAACGGCGCGCACTCTGTTCCCCGACCGGATGCCGAGGGTCTTCCCGTCAAGCGAGAGCGTGAAGTCGGTCATCCTCTCGTGGACGGCCTCCGTCTTCATCGCATCGAGATCGTAGGCTTCCAGCCGACCCTTCGCGGGAGGCTCGCCCATCTCGAGCCAGCTCTGGTCCAGGACCCCTTCGATCGGATAGGAAGAGAAGAGGACGCGGGAGTGCCCGCCGAGGACTTTCCCGTATCTCGCCTCGGGAACCGGGAAGGCGACGACGCGATCCTCGATCCCCTCCAGGTCGATCGCGATCGGCGCGGGCGCCTCTCCTTCCCGGCCCCTCTTCTTCCCGCCCTCCTTGCGGGGATCCTGCGGAGCCGGCGCGCCGGGGGCGCGTGGGAGGGCAGCCGCCAGGGAGAATGGTGAGGAAAGATCGCGGCGAAGCGTCAGGAGACAAGGCAGACTCCCCTTCGGGAATCCGTAGTCGAAGTACTGGCCGTCGGGAACAGGATCGAAAACCCGCCACGAGATGAAGTACAGGAACCTGCCCCCGGGATCGAAGGCGGGCCGTCCGTCTCTGAATCCGGGACGCGTGATCGCTGTCACCTTTCCCGTTGCGATCTCCAGAAGGTGGATGCGACTGGTCCTGCGGGCATCGGGGAAGCCATAGGCGATCCAGCGACCGTCCGGGGCCCAGCTGACGCCATCGATCCGCCCATGTGCGCTCCTCTCGACTATGTGCGATCTGCCGCTCATCAAGTCGATCAGGATCAGCTCCTGGCGCTGGTTCGTCAGCGCGACGCGGTCCGGCCCGGCCGGCGAGGGAACGAGATCGGTCGCCCGGCCGAAGTCGCCCGTCAGTCGCCTCGGCTTCTCGCCGCCATCCGCGGCCAGGACCACGAGCCCTTCCTCTCCCCCCTCGTCGCTCACGGCGACCGCGCGCCTGCCGTCCGAAAGCCACCTGCCCAGCCTGAGTCGCACTCCCTGGCCTCCTCCGAGGGCGCTGACGCCCCCTTCCCAGAGACCCATCGCGTGCAGCAGGCCGCGATGCACCGTCAGGACCGAGTGCCCCTTCGGATGGAGATCGACGCCCTCCAGGCAGCGCGCGGCGGGAACGAACTTGCGGTTGCGCTGCGGGCGCGGACTGGCCACGCGCACGTCGAGCTTCCGCGAGATTCCTCTCCTCGGATCGAAAATGTGCAAGTCGGCCCCGGCGTGATAGACAATCCTGCGTCCATCGGTCGAGGGGAAGCGAACGTAGTAGTCCTCGTGGTCCGTCTGCCTGCGGAGGTCCCGCCCGGCGGGCGTGCAGGAGTAGAGATTGCCGTACCCCTCATGGTCCGAGAGGAAGTAGATTCGTGAGCCGATCCACATCGGACTGGCCACGTTCCCGGCGAGCCTGACGAGCTGAGAGAAGGAGCCGTCGCCACGGCGATCGATCCAGATCGTGCCCGCGGTGCCGCCCCGGTACCTCTTCCAGCGCGCCGGATCGCCCGAGTTCCTGCCGATGACGACGCCGCGGCCGTCTCGCTGGTAGGAGAGCGCCTTGGCGGGGCCGCAGCTCAGAGGGCGCAGGACGCCGCCGGCGGCGGGCACGCCATAGAGGTGGTAGTAGCCTCGAAAAGCCTGCCGCCAGTCGCTCGCAAGGATGACCTCGCTTCCGTCTGGGCTCCAGCCGACCGGATAGGTGTATCCCCCCAGCCAGGTCAATCTCCGGGCCGGACCGCCATCAAGATCGACCACGTAGACATCCAGAGGCCCCTCGTCCTTGCCGGTGAACGCGATCTTGGACCCGTCGGGAGAGAGAGTCGGGAAGGAGACGGAACCGGGATTCGATGTCAGACGGCGCGCGATTCCCCCCTCGCTCGACACCGTCCAGAGATCGTCCTCGCAGACGAAGACGACGGCATCGCCGTGGATGGTCGGATGACGGTAGTAGCCTGTCTGTGAGGGCATCCTCCACCTCCCCTGGTCTCGGCGGACTCGTTGCTCCCCATCGAGCGCATCAAGCGGCCCGCGCGCGTGAAGGCTGATCCTACACCAGCGGCGCGACCAGCCGCCAGATCGCTCTGGTCGCCCTCTATGCCATCGTGCTAGGCTGCATCGTGCCGCCGCGCCACATCGGACCTGCCGGGACCGTGCTCGCGCGCGGAAGAAGGGGGCCACGATGGACCGCCGGCCGCGACTCCCGATCGTTGCTCGATCCGCTCCAGCTATCTTGCTTCTCCTGCTTCTGGTTCTCGCGACCGCGGCGCGAGCCGCAACGGCTCCCGAGTTCGACCGGGCGACACGCTTGACGATGACGGGGGATCTCGCGGGAGCGGCGCGGGAGTACGAGTCCTTCCTGGCGCGCTCCCCTCAGGATCGACTCGCCCCGGTCGCGGCGATGGCTTCCGTCAATCTCCATCTGAGGAGCATCGGGGACACGATGGCGGCCGAGCGCTTGTGCGATCGGATCCTGAACGACTACCCGACCTGCCCCTATGCCCCGGAAGCGGCGCGACGGAAGGGCGAGATCGCGCAGGCGCGCGGGGACTGGAGCCGGGCGGGCAACGACTACGCCCTGGCGCTGGACGCCGCGTCGAAGATGCCTGGAGGCGGCGCGTCCGACACATGGATGAACGAGGTGGCGATCTCGGCCGCCGACGCCTTCTTCCGGGCGGGGGATCGGCCGAAGGTCGTCGAGACATACAACAAGGTCCTCTCCGGCTCGCCGTCCCCCGAGGTCGCCGCGATGGCGCTCTGCCGCCTCGGCGAGGCCTATGAAGAGACCGGAGAGATGGCGCGGGCCGCGGCGAGCTATGCCGAGGTCGTCCGGCGCCATCCGGCATCGACCGTCTTCGATCGCGCGGCGGCCAAGAGGCCGCTGATCGACGAGCACGCGAAGCTGGACTGGGGGCCGATCCTCGCCTACCAGGCCGGCTCGAGGATGATCGCGGCTCGCGACTATGACGGGGCGAGCAGAAACGCCGACAGCCTGCTCGCTCTCGCCCTCGAGCCCGCCCTCGCGGAATGTGTCGAGTATCGCAAGATCACTCTTGATACCCAGCGCTCGGGCGACTACACGGCGGGTTGCGGCAAGCTCCGCGAGTACATGGCCCGCCACCCCGACGGACAACGGACGGAACTGGCGAGGAGAACCCTCGAGCAGCAGTGGTCCCCGATCGCCGATCTCGAGGAGCAGGCGCGCAGAACGCCGACGGACGCCGCCGCGTATCGCAGGCTCGGAATGACCTGCGTTCAGGCCGGTCTGGGTTTGAAGGCCGTCGATGCCCTCGAGCGATCGGAGGCCCTGGAGCCGGAAAACCCGCAGACGCGCCTCTACCTCGGCTATGCCTACGCGACGGCCGGACGCAGGGAGGATGCGGTCAAGGCGTTCGACTTCTACCTCGGCAGGAATCCGAACGACACCAACGCCCTGAACCTGATCGGCTACAGCTACCTCGGCCTCGGGCAGCCGGATCAGGCGATCCGCTACTTCGAGCGTTACGCCCAGGTGCAGCCCGACGATCCGAACGCCCACGACAGCCTCGGGGAGGGATACCTCAACGCAGGAAGGCTCGAGGATGCGGCGCGGGAGTACGAGAAGGCCATCGCCCTCGATCCTTCCTTCGCCAACTCCTACTTCATGCTCGGCGACGTCTACCGCCGCATGGGAAAGGCGGATCCTGCGATCAAGGCGTACGAGGATTTCCTGAAGAACACGGCGACCGGTCCGCAGGCGGAGGAGGCCCGGACCGCTCTCAATGAACTGACCAAGCGATAGGCGCAACCCGGAGGGACCCACACATGAAGCTCAACCTCACCCGCAGGAGATTCCTGGCGCGAACGGCGGCGCTCGGCGCCGCCCTTGCATCCGCGGGACGGATGGGACGCGCCCTCTCGGCCGCCGGCCTCGACCTCTACCATCCGCCGCTCGATCTGGCAGTCGCTCGCGGCGAGTCGCCCGTGAAGAACTGCCTCGCCGCGGTGGAGGCGCTGGGGGGCTTCCACAAGTTCGTCCATCCCGGAGATCTGGTGGTCGTCAAGCCGAACCCGATCGGCGGTAACCCGCCCGAGATGGCGATCAACACCCACCCGGAAATGGTCGAGGCGGTCGTGCGCGAGTGCGTCGCCGCGGGCGCGGGCAGAGTCGTCGTCCTCAGCCACGACGAGCTTCGCTCCTTCGAGGGGAACGGGACTGCGGCCGCGGTCCGGCGCGCCGGCGGGACGATCAAAGCCGCGCAGGACAGGAGCGAGTACCGGGAGATCCCCGTGCCGCGGGGCAGGATCCTCCGCACCGTGGAGATCGCGGGCGATGTCCTCGACGCCGACGTCTTCATCAACATGCCGATCGCGAAGCATCATGCTGGATCGCGAGTGACGCTGGCGATGAAGAACCTCATGGGGATCAACTGGGATCGGATCACCTTCCATCGCACCGACCTGCATCAGTGCATCTCGGAGCTCGCGGGCGCCATCCGGCACAATCTGGTCATCATGGACGCGAATCACGTGCTCCTGAGCAACGGTCCCGCGGGCCCCGGAGAGGTGCTGAAGGCGCGGCAGGTGATCGCCGGGATCGACCCGGTCGCGGTCGATGCCTTCGCCGCGCGCTTCTTCAATCTGGATCCGTCAGCGATCGCGCACATCCAAGGGGCATACGATCTCGGCGTGGGCGAGATCGACATGGGGAAGCTCGCGATCAAGGAGTTCGACGCCTAGGCGAGGAGGATCGCATGTACAGAACGATTGCCGACTTCTTGACCGACTGGACCGAGGAGAGCAGCGGGACGCAGAAGATCCTGGACGCGTTGAGCGACGGATCCCTATCGCAGAAGGTGACCCAGGAGGGTCGCACGCTCGCACATCTCGCCTGGCACTTGACCCTGACCGTGGGCGAGATGATGCGCGACGCGGGCCTTCCCATCAGCCCTCTGGACGAGAAGGCGCCGGTTCCCGAGAAGGCGGGAGAGATCCAGGAGGCCTACCGCCGCGACGCCGCCGCGCTCTCAACGCACCTCCCCTCGAAGTGGACCGACGCGATGCTCGAGGACGAGATCTCCATGTACGGGCAGACCTGGAAGCGCCATCAGGTCCTCTCGGCCCTGATCATGCACCAGGCGCACCATCGCGGGCAGATGACGGTCGTCATGAGGCAGGCCGGCCTGCGGGTTCCCGGGATCTACGGCCCCTCCAAGGAAGAATGGGGCGCCTACAACATGCCCGCCCCGTGGTGAGCCGCCGCGGCCCGGCGAGGAGAGCGCAGCCGCGTAGCTGAGCCCGTCCCCTGGAACGAGACAGGCGAGACCGGGGGTCGTTCCTCGGGCATCGACCTTCCATAGAACGTCCCGGCCTTCCCGTGCGTCTAAGGAGTCGTCGGGATGCGGGGATGAAGCGGAGGTCGGAGCCCCTGCGCCCGCCGGAGCCATGTCAGGATCGACTCGGGAGGCTGCCATGTCATTGACCAGCAAGATGTTACTGGCTGTAGCCGGATGCGCGGTGCTGTTCCTGCTCGCCCCGCTCGCCTCCCTGGAAGTGCCGATGCACGCGGTCCAGATCCAGTTTCGGGGACCCGGCTGCGGACCCGGCGGCAGCGCCATCGAGATCCCCGTCCCGGGACCGCCGATCATGGGCTTCGGTCTGCTCCCGGAGTTCCTCAGCAAGGGGATGGAGATCGGCGACAGGGGCTGGGTGGCCATCATGCGGGCCGGGTGCAAGGCCGTGAACGCCGCGCAGGACCTGATCGTCCTCCGGGTCGGAGCGCCGCATTGGCCTGCCTCGTTCTGCCCGGGGCCAGGTTGCATGCCCCCAGGCTTCATGTCTCAGATCGATCCCCTCTCGCTTGTCGGCCGACTCGACATCGGCACTCCCACAGCCGTCGTCCCCGTGGTGATCCGGGGCATCATCGGTTCCCTCTAGCAAGGTAGAGATCGAGGGCGAGCAGCATGTGGGCCGCGCCGCTCGGGATCGTCTCCATCGAATGGACGAAGCAGCGGAGCGTGCGCTCGGCCAGCGCCGTGGCCTCGGAGTCGCCCGTCATCCGCGCAAGCCGGATCATCCCGCACGCGGCGAGGGAGTTGCCGGATGGGGCTCCCGAGTCCTCCGCATGCTTCGTGCGCGCGATCAGATCGCGACGCTCCTCGCCCGTGTCGAAGAAGCCCCCGCCGCCATCGTCCCAGAAGCGCTCCTTCATCGATCCAAGGACGCGGGACGCCTCCCTCAGCCAATCGGCGTTCCCCGAAGCCTCGTGAAGATCGATCAGGCCGACGAGCATGGCTGCGTGGTCGTCGAGGAAGGCGGGAACTCTGGCCGCGCCGCCCAGCCACATGTGCAGGAGATTGCCGTTCCCGTCGTTGAGTTCGCGCAGGAGGAAGCCGGCCGCCTTCTCGGCCGTCCGCAGGAAGTCAGGTTCCCCAAGCGCCCTTGAGCCGCGAGCGAATGCGGAGACGGCGAGCCCGTTCCAGTCGAGCAACACCTTCTCGTCCCGCGCCGGCTTCGGGCGCCGCTCTCGCGCCTGGTAGAGAGCGCGGCGCGCCTCCTCAAGCCGCCCGCGCACATCCGCCTCCGCGAGACCCGAGACGGCAGCGACCTCCTGGTCGGTCCTGACGCGGTGCACCACGCACCGGCCCTCGAAGTTGCCGACATCGTCGACGTCATAGGCCCTGGAGAAGAGATCCGCCGTCTCCGCATCCAGGACGGCGCCGATCTCCTCTGGGGTCCAGGTGTGAAAGATTCCTTCCCCCTCCGGGCTCTCCGCGTCCTGGCTGCAACAGAATCCCCCCTCGGGCAGCGTCATCTCGCGCGAGAGATAGTCGAGCGTCTCGCGCGCGACGCTCGCGAAGCCCTGATCGCCGGTGACCTCATGCGCGTCGAGGTAGGCGATCGCCAGCAGGGCGTTGTCGTAGAGCATCTTCTCGAAAAGGGGTATCAACCACCTCTCATCGGTCGAGTATCGATGGAACCCGCCCGCGAGATGATCGTAGATCCCTCCCGCCGCCATCGAGGCGAGCGTGACGCGAACCATGCGCAGGGCTTCGAGATCGCCGGTTCGATGGTGCTGACGCAGCAGGAGGCGAAGAGAGGCGCTCGAGGGGAACTTGGGCGCGCGCGTCCGCCGCCTTGGCGGATCAAAGCCGAACCTGGAAGTGTACCATGCGGTCCCCCCGCTCCGGAGCGGAATCGCGGCGACGACGCCTGGCGGGCGCGCGGGGAGATTCCCTCCTCCATCCGACTCCCCCGGACGGGTAGAATGGCGGAGTGAGGTCGGAACCCGAAGAACGATGCCGGCGAATCTGACACCGCAGTACCAGGCCGCGGAAGAGCGCTACCGCAAGGCCGAAACCCTCGAGGAGAAGATCGAGGCTCTTCGGGAGATGCTCGCCACGATCCCCAAGCACAAGGGGACCGAGAAGCTCCAAGCGGACATCAAGCGGAGACTCTCCAAGTCCCTCGAATTGCAGGAGCAGGGCCGCCGATCCGGAGGCCGCCGGCATGACCCCGGCCACATCCCCCGAGAGGGAGCCGGGCAGGTCGCCTTGCTCGGCCCGCCGAATTCGGGGAAGTCCTCCCTGCTCGCCGTCCTGACGAGCGCCCACCCCGAGATCGCCGACTATCCATTCACGACGAAGCTCCCGATGCCGGGGATGATGCACTTCGAGGACGTGCAGGTGCAGCTCGTCGACACCCCGCCGCTCTCCGCCGAGCCCTTCGATCCTCTGCTGGTCAACATCGGCCGCAACGCGGATGTTCTCGTCCTTATCCTCGATGCTGCGGACCCGGAGGCGCTAGAGCACGCGGCGGCGGCGCAGCGCTTTCTGACGCGCTCCCGCATCGTCCCGAAAGGACGCCCCGTGCCTGAGGAGCTTGGGATCGCCGCCCGCGTGATGCCGGTCCGCTTCGTCCTCAACAAGATCGATCTCGATTCCGATGAGGACGCGGCCGGCATGGTCCACGAGGCGATGGGGAGCGATCTTCCCATGCACAAGGTCTCGACAATCCGCGGAACGGGGATCGAGGACCTGCGCGCCGCGCTCTTCAAGGTTCTCGACGTGATCCGAGTCTACGCGAAGGAGCCGGGCAAGAAGCCCGACATGAACAGGCCGTTCGTCCTGAAGCGGGGCGCGAGCGTGATGGACCTCGCGGAGATCATCCACAAGGACTTCGTCCAGAAGTTCAAGTTCGCGAGAATCTGGGGTTCAGCGCGATTCGACGGCCAGCCCGTCGAGCGAGCCCACCCCCTCGAGGATCGGGACATAGTCGAGATCCATGCGTAGGTGCGGATGATGACTGCCGCCTCGACGATCGGCCCCCCAAGCGAGACGACCCCCGATTCCGCGCGCCCGCGAGGGGCCGCCGGCGTCGCGCTCGGTCCACGCGGCCCCTGGCTTCTCATCGCGGCCCTCGCTGTCCTCGACTTCCTGGTCCGGCTGCCGGTCGCGCTCCGTCCGATCGAGTTCATTGACGGTCTCGTGCTGCCCGACGACGCCTACATCTCCCTGACTCTCGCGAGGAACATCGCCCGCGGGCTGGGCCCCCTTTACGGCCTCGATCCGACCAACGGGTTTCAGCCCCTCTTCGTCTTCCTCATGGTCCCCTTCTACTGGATTCATCCCGTGAACCCCGAGTCCCCCGTGCACGCCGCCCTCGTGATGCTCTCGGTGTTCGACGCGGCGACCCTGGCCGTCCTCTGCATCCTCGCGATGAGGATCGTTCCCTCGCGCGCGGCGCCGCTCTTCCTTGCCGCGGCGTGGATCTTCAATCCCTATGCGATCCGGCAGAGCGTGAACGGCCTCGAGACCGCGGTCGCGGTCTGTTTCAGCGCGGGATCCCTCTTGGCCCTCGAGAGGCTGCTGGCGGCCGAGGGCCGCCGCGCCCGGGATCGAGCGGCCCTCTTGCTCGGGCTCATGGGCGGCCTGGCTGCCCTGGCGAGGATCGACTGCGTTCTGCTTCTTCTGACGGCCGGGGCGGTCCTCCTCCGGAGATCCGCCGGCGCGGGACGCACGGGAGACGCCTTGAGACCCATCCTGCTCGCCGCGGGGATCGCGATCCTCGTCAATCTTCCCTGGTGGGGATACGCCCTTCACCACACCGGGGAGATCTTCCCCGTGAGCGGCAAAGCCGTCCGGCACATGTCGCTTGCCAACGTCGACCACGCGCCGACCATCGCCAACTTCTACTTGCCCAATCTCGCGAGGGCAGGACAGATCATCATGAACGGAAGCAGGATCGCGATCGCCGGACTGATCGTTCTTCTGCTCCTGGGCGGACTCCTGGGGGGACGCGCCGCCCTCTTGAGCTTGACGCGCCCCCTCGCGAGCCTGCTTCCCGCGCTTGTCTATGTGGTCGCGCTCTGTCTCGCCTACTCCCTCTTCATCTTCGCGCCCTGGTTCTTCGCCCGATACCTCTTCCCCGGCGCCATGCTCTTCGCCCTCGGCATCGGGATCGTCGCGGGCGCCTTCTGGTTGCGATTCGCCGCGGATCCACGGCGATGGGGGCTGCTCGGCGTCGTCCTGGCCTTCATCTTGATAGGCAACATCCTCCCGCCCTCGCTGCGCGAGCTGTACACATCGCGCGACACGATCGAGTCGGGTTACATGAACGTGGGTCTCTGGGCGCGCGAGCGCTTCCCGGACGGAACCAGAATCGGCAGCTCCCAGACCGGCGCGCTCGGCTACTTCGCAGACAACCTCGTCGTGATCAATCTGGACGGCGTCGTGAACCGGGCCTGCTACGAGTCCCTGGTCCAGAAGAGGAACATCGAGTACATCCGCGAGGCCGACATCGAATATGTCCTCGGGTGGGAAGTGAACATCGCCTTCATCCGCAAGGAGTCGCGCTCGTTCAGGTCCGATGATCTGATCCCTCTGGGAAGGATCGAGGACTTCGCCTCATGGCGGCATTCCTGGCTTCTCTACCGCGTGAACGACCGTCGCTGAGACGCCGAGCGGATCGATCCGCGACGCTGACGTCAGGCGACAAGGACGCGGCCGGCGTCCACCCGGACACGGCCCGCGGCGATCAGGCCGATCGCCTCCGGATAGAGCTCGCGCTCGGCCTCCTGCACCCTCTCGGCGAGCGTGTCGGGGGTGTCATCCAAGAGAACGGGGACGCGCCGCTGCGCAAGGATGGGGCCGTGGTCGTAGTCCGGATCGAGGAAGTGGACGGTGCAACCGCTCTCGGCATCCCCCGCGGCGAGCACGGCCTCATGGACATGATGCCCGTACATCCCCGTCCCCCCGTGCCTCGGCAGCAGCGCGGGGTGGATGTTCAGGGCGGCGTACCGATCGAGGAGCGCCGGCCCGATCTGGCTCATGAAT
>VGJL01000018.1 GCA_016867495.1 Candidatus Eisenbacteria bacterium
CGTCTCGGCGTACTCCTCGTCGATCTTCTGCCGTTCGAGGTTGGTCAGCCTCTGCAGCCTCATCTCGAGGATCGCGTTCGCCTGCGCCTCGGACAGCCCGAAGCTGTCCATCAGCCCCTGTCGCGCGGCATCCACGTCGGCCGAGGCCCGGATGAGCGCGATCACGGCGTCCAGCCGATCGAGGGCGATCCGCAGCCCCTCCAGGATGTGGGCCCGCTTCTCGGCCTGCGCGAGGTCGAACCGGGTCCGCCTCTCGACGACCTGGACCCGGTGATCGACGAAGACCTCGAGCATCTCCTTGAGGTTCAGCACTCGGGGCCTGTTGTCGACCAGCGCGAGCATGTTCGCGCCGAAGGTCGTCTGCATCTGCGTGTGCTTGTAGAGCTGGTTCAGGACCACGCGGGGCTGCGAGTCCCTCTTGAGCTCGATCACGATCCGCAGGCCCTCGCGGTCCGACTCGTCCCGGATGTCGGAGATCCCGGCGACGCTTCCCTCCTTCACAAGAGCGGCGATTCTCTCCACGAGCGCCGCCTTGTTCACCATGTAAGGGATCTCCGTCACGAGGATCACGTCCTTGCCGTTCTTGAGGGTGTCGATCGTCGCGCGCGCCCTCACCATGATCAGCCCGTGCCCCAGCATGTATGTGTCCCGGATCCCCTGCCGCCCGCAGATGATTCCGCCCGTCGGGAAATCCGGCCCCTGGATGAAGCCCATCAGCTCCTCCACGGAGCAATCCGGGTGCGAAATCAGGTGCGACAGCGCCTCCACCGTTTCGCCGAGGTTGTGCGGCGGGATGTTCGTCGCCATGCCTACTGCGATTCCGCTCGAACCATTCACGAGGAGGTTGGGGAAGGAGCTCGGGAGCACCACGGGCTCCTGCCGCGTCTCGTCGTAGTTGGGCCGGAACGCCACGGTCTCCTTGTCGAGATCCTCGAGCATCCGCTCCGCCACGCGCGTCAGGCGGGCCTCCGTGTACCTCTCCGCGGCCGCGGCATCTCCATCGATCGATCCGAAGTTCCCCTGCCCGTCAACGAGCGGGTGCCGCATCGAGAACTCCTGCACCATTCGCACCATCGTGTCGTACACCGCCACGGTTCCGTGCGGATGGTAGTTGCCCGTCACGTCCCCGGCGATCTTGGCGCTCTTTCGATATGGCCGATCGTGGCTCAAGCTCAGGTCGTTCATCGCCACCAGGATCCTGCGGTGGACCGGCTTGAGCCCGTCGCGCGCGTCCGGCAAGGCGCGCGAGACGATGACGCTCATCGAGTAGTCGATGTACGAGGACCTCATCTCGTCCTCGATCATCACATGGACGAGCTTTTCTCCCTTTTCTTCCATACCTGGCTCGCTCTTCCTACCGTTCGGTGATGCGGCCGCCGCGCGCCCGCGGCCGGTCTGTCTAGATGTCGAGGTTCCTCACGAATAGCGCGTTCTCTTCGATGAACTTCCTGCGGGGTTCCACCTGATCGCCCATGAGAATGGAGAAGATCCTCTCCGCCTCCGCCGCGTCCTCGACCGACACCTTGAGCAGCGTGCGCGTCTTTGGGTTCATCGTGGTTTCCCAGAGCTGCTCGGGGTTCATCTCGCCGAGCCCCTTGTATCTTTGAAGCTGCACGCCGGTTCGCCCCATCTCCTCCAGGAGTCGATCCCGTTCCTCGTCGCTGTAGACATACCTCTCGACTTTCCCCTTCTTCGCCCGATAGAGGGGCGGCTGGGCGATATGGATGTATCCCCCCTCGACCACGGGCTTCATGTATCTGAAGAAGAAGGTCAGCAGGAGCGTTCGAATGTGGCTCCCGTCCACGTCCGCGTCGGTCATGATGATGATCCTGTGGTATCGGAGCTTGGCCAGGTCGAACTCTTCCTCCCCGAACCCGGTTCCGACGGCCGTGATGATGGCGCGAATCTCCTCGTTCGCCAGGGCCTTGTCGAGCCTCGCCTTCTCCACGTTCAGGATCTTCCCCTTGATCGGGAGGATCGCCTGGAATTTCCGGTCGCGCCCTTGCTTGGCGCTTCCCCCGGCGGAGTCCCCTTCCACGATGTACAGCTCGCTGACCTCCGGATCCTCCTCCGAGCAGTCGGCCAGCTTCCCCGGCAACCCCCCGCCGTCCATGATGCTCTTCCGTCGGGCCAGGTCCCGCGCCTTTCGGGCCGCATCGCGGGCGCTCGCCGACTGGACGCATTTCTCCAGGATCCTCTTCGCCTCCGCCGGATGCGCCTCGAGATACTCGCCAAGCTCTTCCCCGATGACGGACCCGACGATCCCCGCCACCTCCGTGTTCCCGAGCTTCGTCTTCGTCTGCCCCTCGAACTGCGGGCGTCTCAGCTTGATCGCGAGAACCGCGGTCAAGCCCTCGCGAACATCCTCGCCGCTCAGGATCACATTCTTCAGGATGCCGTTCTTCTGCCCGTAAGCATTGAGGCTTCTCGTGAGCGCCTGCTTCAGTCCAACGAGATGGGTTCCGCCCTCCACCGTGCTGATGTTGTTCGCATAGGTGAAGATCGTCTCCGCGAAGGAGTCCGTGTACTGAAGGGCCGCCTCGACCACGACCTCATCCCGCTCGCGCCTGAACTGCACCGCATCCCTGTGCAGGGGGGTCTTCGACTCGTTCAGGAAGCTCACGAACTCGCGCAGTCCCCCCTCGTAGTGGAAGACCTGCTCCCGGCCGTCGTTCTCGTCGACGAGCAGGAGTTTCACGTCGCAGTTGAGAAAGGCCAGTTCGCGGATCCGGTGCGCGACCGTTTCGTAGTGGAATACCGTCTCCTCGAAGATCTCCTTGTCCGGCTTGAACCGAACCTCCGTCCCCCGGTCCTCGGTCGTTCCGACGACCTCCAGGTCGGTCACCGGCTCCCCTCTCTCGTATCTCTGCCGGTAGATCTGTCCCTTCTGGTGAACCCGCACCTCCAGCCACTCCGAGAGCGCGTTCACCACCGACACCCCGACCCCGTGAAGCCCGCCCGAGACCTTGTAGCTCGAGCCGTCGAACTTCCCGCCGGCGTGCAGCATGGTCATCACGACCTCTACTCCGGGCCGTTTCTGCTCAGGATGGATGTCGATCGGTATGCCCCGTCCGTTGTCAAAGACGGAGCAGCTTCCGTCCTTGTGAAGGACCACTCGGACCGCGTCGCAGAATCCCGCCAGCGCCTCGTCTATGGCGTTGTCCACGACCTCGTAGATCAGGTGGTGCAGCCCCCGCGGCCCAGTCGATCCGATATACATCGCGGGCGTTTGCCTGACGCCCTCGAGCCCCTTCAGAACCCGGATTTTGCTGGCGTCATATGTCGTTGCGCTGTCTGGAATCATCGATCCTCTCGCCCCTCGTCCGGCCGGTTCACGATCCGGATCGACCGGATCCGTGATCCCGGATACATCTCCTTGATTCTCTTGAGGACCCATGGCCTCAGGTACATCAGCTGGCTCGCGTGCGCGCTGCTCGAAGCGCCTATCACGAGCGTCTCTTTCTCGACGCGCAACGGCCGCGCCTCGCGGGCCAGCGTCGCGCCCACGATCTCTTCCCACGCGCCGAAAAGCCGGCGATCCTCGATCTTCTGGAGAAGGCCCCGTTCCTCAAGGAATGTCGAAAGCGCTTCGCCAATGGGGCTCGGTCCGCCGCCACGGCGCCTTCTGCCGGAGAGTCCCGATCCCTTTGCCTCCGCCCCCATCTTCGCCTAGCGCGCCTCACTCCCCTCGCGCTCCTTGCTCGCCGAGCCTGCCTCGTCGTCCGGCAGTCGCAGCGGCATCACCAGACAGAGGAGCCTCCCGGCCTCTCCCCCGGCCGGCCGGAACAGTCCCGCCTGCATCGACGTCTTGAAAGCCATCTCGACTTCCTCCGACTCGACGGTGCGGAGCATGTCGATCAAGTAGGAGGCGTTGTAGCTGATGCGCATCGCCTCTCCGCCGTACTGCGCGGCGATCTCTTCCTCGGCCTCGCCGACATCCTGCGTCTGGACGCTTATGCGCAGCTTCCCGGGCTCCAGTCCCAGCGTCACCCGCTTCGTGAACGCGTCGCTGAAGATCCCGACCCTGCGCACGGCCGCCCGGAACTCCTCGCAGCGAACAACCGCCACGCGGTCGTTCCCCGTCGGAATGACGCGCTCATAGCTCGGATACTCGCCTCCGAGCAACCTGCCCACGAGCTGACTCGGCCCCACATCGAATCTCGCGTACTTCGAATCGGCCACGATGCGGACCACGTCCTCGGCCTCCGGGATCAGCCTCTGAAGAGTCCCGAGCGTGCGCGGGGGAATCAGGATCTTCCAGTCCTGGTGCGTCGCCACCGGAAAACCCGCTCGCGCCAGCCTGTGACCATCGGTTCCCACGAACCGGATCTCCTGCGGCGTCGCCTCGAGAAGAACTCCGCTCAACTCGATTCGCGACTCATCGGTCGCCACGGCATATGCGGTGCTCCGAACGAGCCGCTCGAGCTCGGCCGCTGGGATCTCGACATGCTGCTTGTCTGCTATCTCGGGCAAGACAGGAAAGTCTTCCACGCTGCGCGTCACCAAGCGGAACTTGCCTTGTCCACAGGCGACTTCGAGGGCGCTCCCCTTCAACGTCGCCCGAATCGTGCTCGGGGGCAGCTCCTTCACAATCTCCAGGAACCTCTTTCCTTGTACGGCGACGACGCCGGCCTGCTCGACTGTCGCCCTCATTTCCGTTCGTAGGTATTGGTCCCCGTCCGTTCCTTCGATCCGTACCTGTCCATCCTCAGTAGCTCGAATCAGGATTGATGAGAGCGCTGTCTGGAGGACGCTCCTCGACGGCACGACGGACCCGACAAGCTGCAGGGTTCTTAGAAGCTCGCTCTGGACCACCGAGAAATCCATCTTTCCCCCCGAAGATTGAGGTCAGAGTTCTGGAGGACGATCGTCACGCCTCGCCCGCTGGCGGAAGCCTTCGAACATCAAGCCGGAAGAAGTTCAGAACCGATTGAAGGAGGCCTATCGCCGCCTTCCAAGCCAGTTCTGGCTCTCCATTTGAAATCCCCTATCTTGTGATCTGGTAAGATAGTCCGTCCACGCAACTAGACCATCGTACGAGCTTCATCTAGCAAAGGCAAGGCCGCCATCCGCCCGGCTCCCGTGAGGTCTTCTCTTCTATTCATGTCTATCTCAATTCAGTAGTAGTCATAGGGGTGTTGATAGGAATGACAACGGCCGGAGAGACTACGTAACATAAATAGCGACAATAGGTTAAAAGGACGTTCCACCGTGGGGAGATGTTGTGGGGTCGCCGTTGAGAGAGCGCGTTTTCTCGACATCATTCCTTCGTCCACAAGCAGACCGATGTGGAATTGTGGACACCCTTGGAGACCGAATCCCGACTTCTCGCCGCGGGCCGTAACGCGCAATGCTCTAACTTATTATAGACTACCAAGTTACTTCCGCTGTCCGATGCCTCCGGCCGCCAATTCCTCCTCGATTCGAGTCAAAGTCGCTCTCAAGGACTCGCTGCGCTTCAGTTCCTCCCCCACACGATTCAGGGCATGAATCACCGTGCTGTGATCACGATTGCCGAACCTCTTTCCGATCTCCACGAGCGTGAGGCCGGTGAGCTGTTTCGTGGTGTACATCGCCACCTGCCGAGCAAGGGCCACCTGGCTCGTTCTCCTCTTGCCGCGGAGAGACTCCACAGTCACATCGAAGCACTTCGAGACGACACGCTGGATGGTCGTGACGTCCGGCGCAGCGCCCGGGAGATTCTTCATGTAGTCGCGGAGGGCGTCCCGAGCGAGCTCCTCGGTGATCGCGCTTCCCGTCAGCGACGCGAGCGCGGAAAGCCGAATGAGGGCCCCTTCGAGCTCTCTGATATTGGCGCGGATCTGTTCCGCCAGGAGGAAGATCACTCGATCGGGGATGGAGAGCCCATCGCGGGCGGATCTCTGGCGGAGGATGGCGACCCGCGTCTCGAGGTCGGGCGGATGGATGTCCGCGACCAGGCCGCATTGGAATCTGGAAGTCAGTCTCTCTTCTAGGGTTACAAGGTCGGATGGCGGCCGATCGCAGCTCACGACGACCTGTTTGCTCGCGTCGTAGAGGCTATTGAAGGTGTGGAAGAACTCCTCTTCGGTCCTCCCCCGGCCAGAGAGGAACTGGATGTCGTCGATGAGCAGCAGATCGAGGCTCCGATAGTGGTCGCGGAACTCCATTGTCGTTCCGGCCCTGATCGCCTCGATCATCTCGTTCATGAAGGTCTCCGACCCGACATAGTGGACCTTGGCGGATGGCGAGCCCGTCGCGATCGCGAGGCCGACGGCGTGCATCAGGTGCGTCTTGCCAAGACCAACGCCGCCATAGATGAAGAGCGGGTTGTAGACATGGCCAGGGTCCTTGGCTACAGCCTGGCAAGCGGCATGCGCGAGTTCATTGCTCCGGCCCACGACGAAATTGTCGAAGCTGAATCTGGGATTGAGGTTGGAGTTTGCCGGCGCCGCCCGGGCCGGAGTGGCGAACGGGGACTGCACGGCCGCCTGTCTTCCTAATCCCTTACGGAAGAGCTCCTTATAGTCTTCCTTGACGGCGAAGTCGACCGCCGGCTCCCAGCCAAGCGATTCGCGTATCGCTTGCCGGAGGAGGGGCAGGTTGTGCTCTTCGAACCAGTCGACGAAGAAGGGGTTGGGCACCTCGAGGACCACGCGGTCTTCCTCGAACTCCCGCGGCACGATCGGTCTAAACCACGTTGTGAAGCGCTGTTCGGTCATTCGCCTCCGAAGAGACGACAGGACGGACTCCCACTGCTCTGCCGAGCGGTTCCCCCCCAACGGCACCTCCACACGAGCGGCTGCCGCGCGCTCGGTTTCCACACACTTATCAACAGTCTACTCACCCCTTGTCCACGATGGGTCCCTCGCCGCCGACCAAGAACGCGAGGTCAACCCACAGCCTGGGGCGGTTCAACCCCCACGACAGATCATGTGTGGATCTCTTTTGTTGTCGAACACTTACAGGCACGCCCCGGCCTGTTGCTCTCATGCTTTTCCACACTATCAACACCCCCTCGGGGACGCGATCTCCGGGCAGGCCGGGGACGGGGGCCGCCTCCCCGGCCGCTTTCCCGGCGGACTTATAAACAAAAATCCAACCGGTGGAGCGGCCGGATCCTAACATCGAGGGGAAGAAGGAGAGAAACGTCTTTTTTGGAGAAGGGAGAGGGGGCGGCAACACTAAGCCGACAAAGGAGTTAGGGGGTCAGGTGGAGGGCGGGATCGAGGGGCCCGCAAGGCGCGAAGATAGGGGATAGGGATGCGGATGGCGGGAGGGGCCAGGCGCAATGGGTTACGGGTGGGGCTTGACAGCAGAGGGAGTGGGTGGATAGCATGAACGACTGTCCTTGCAGAGCGAAAGCGCCTGCTGAGAGGATGGGGAGGTGTTGATTGAAGCGAACATACCAGCCTCACAACCGGAGGCGCCGGCGGACGCACGGATTCCGGAGGCGCATGAAGACCGCCGACGGACGGAAGGTCCTCAGCAGGAGGCGCGCAAAGGGTCGCAAGCGCCTGACCGTCTGAATCCACGCAGTCGCCCACCACGGCTACGAACAGCCAGAGATTTCGAGCTAATGTACAAGACGGGAACCGCGGTCCGCGGTTCCCTCATCGTGTTGATCCTGCGGGGGACGGAGCTCGACGCCGTCCGGTGCGCAGTCGTCGCCAGCCGGAGAGTCGGCAACGCGGTGAAGCGAAATCGCTGCAAGCGGCTTCTTCGGGAGGGCTGCAGAGCGCTGCGCGCGGGCGAGGGAGTCCGCGGCGTCGATCTGTTGTTGATCGCGCGGGCCGCGTGCGCAGGGGCGCACGTGAACGAAGTGCGCGCCGAGGCCGCCGATTTGTACAAAAAGGCTGCCGCGGCCATGGTAAACGGCCGCCAGCAGACAGAGAGAGCCGAGGAATGAGCCGGCTCGTCTTGTCGCTTCTCTTGGTTTACAGGCGCGTCATCAGTCCCCACCTCCCCGCGGGCTGCCGCTTCTATCCGACCTGCTCCGCCTACGCGGAGGAGGCCGTGCGGCGGCACGGGGTAGCCAGGGGAGCCCTCCTGGCGCTCCGGAGACTAACGAGATGCCGCCCGTTCGGCCCACACGGGATTGATCCTGTGCCGTGAAGCGCCAAGCAATGAATCAGAGCGCCGAGAAGACTGCCGCAGGGAAGGTATAGGGGGAACGAATGGATCGACGGATGCTCCTGGCCATGGCCCTGGCCATACTCGTGTTGGCGGCGAACTCCCTCATCTTCGGAAAGCGCGGCCCCCGTCCCGGCGCTCCACGGGAGGGCCGGGATACGAGCGCGGTGAGGACTTCGCCGGCGCCCCCGATCCAACCGCAGCGGCCACCGGCTGTGGCGACCCCGGCCGGCCTGTCCAGCGGGGGCTCGCAGCTGGGCAATCCGGGAGCCATGGCCGACACGACGGGGATCGTTGTCGTGGAGACCGATGTGCTCCGCGCGGAGTTCGATCCGGTTGGGGGCGCGATCCGGTCGTGGCGACTCAAGAGGTACACCGACGCGAGAGAGGAACCGGCCGATCTCGTGAGGACGCGGTCGACCGGCGCTCTCTGGTTCGCCATCCGCGATGGCGAGAGGATCATCCGGACCGACTCCACACGCTTCTCGACAGAGGTGGCATACGGGCCCACGGAGACCGTGGTCACCTTCAGCGCTCAGGAGCCCGGAGGGATCGGGCTTGTCAGGACATTCAGGCTCGAGCCGGGGCGCTATGACGCCCGCATGGACATTCGCGTGAGCGGCGCCGGCGAGAGGGCGGAGGGTGGCGAATGGGAGATCGGATGGGTCGATGGTCTCCCGGCGGTGGAGCGAGATCCTCGCGGAGATCACCTCGCCTCCTCAGCAGTCGCGCTCTTCGGCAAGGAGTTCATGAAGAAGGGGGCATCGGGCGGGATGTTCGGCTGCGCCGGCGGGGGGCAGGGCAGTCGGACCGAAGTCCACGAAGGGACGCTGCGCTGGGCGGGCGTGCGGAACAAGTACTTCCTTGGAGCCCTTCTCCTTGATCAGCCGCGGGACAGGCGAGTGGTTACGAGCCACAACGGAGCCGCGCATTCGGCGGGCGCGCTGATATCGGAGCCGCTTTCGATGTCCGGGGTCACGGAGACATCGTACAAGCTCTATCTCGGGCCGATTCATTACACGAGTCTCTCGTCGTACGGCCTCGACCTGGAGCGAGTGCAGGACCTGGGCCCCGGGGTCCTGAGACCGTTCTCCAAGCTGCTCATGAAGTTCTTCGTGGTCTTGAACTCGGTGATATCGAACTATGGCTTCGTTATCCTGATCCTCTCCGTCCTCATCCGAGTGATCTTCTATCCCCTTACGAAGAAGAGCATGAACTCCATGAAGAGGATGCAAGCGCTGAAGCCGGAGATGGATCGGATAAGCCAAAAATACAAGAATGACCCGGAAAAGAAGAACCGCGAGGTGATGGAGCTCTACCGGAAGAACAAGATCAATCCGCTCGGGGGGTGCCTCCCGGTCCTGGTTCAGCTTCCCGTTCTTTCGGGGCTCTACTACGTTCTCGCGAATGCGGTTCAGTTGAGGAAGGAGCCCTTTCTCCTTTGGATGCGGGATCTGTCTGCTCCGGACACGGTCGCGCACGTCGCGGGATTCCCCCTGAATGTGCTGCCGCTCATCATGGCCGGGACGATGGTGTGGCAGCAGAAGATCACGCCCAGCGATCCTCGCCAGGCCAGCCTCGGCTACATCATGCCGATCTTCATGACCTTCCTGTTCTACTCGACGCCCTCGGGACTCGTGTTCTACTGGACGGTGAGCAACCTCCTGACGGTTCTGCAGCAAATCTGGATGAATCGGTCGTCCGCCGGCGCCGCCGCCATGGGGGCGGGCGACATGGGGCTCCCCGGCGGAGGGGGAACCGGGCGCTGAGCACGGAGGGGGCGCTGGCAAGAGAGCGGGCAGGAGCGGCCTGATGCGGCGCAGGAGGCGCGACCCCCGTCCCGACGGGGAGTGGAGGAGCCAGATCGAGCAGCTCGCCAGGCAGGCCCAGCCCCATGGCCTTGAGATCAAACCCGAGGCAGTCGAGCGCCTGACAACCTACTGTTGCAGAATAGAACTGTCGAATATTCACCACAATCTGGTTTCGCGCGCCGATTTGGAGAATATTGTGCAAAAGCACGTGGCGGCCTCCCTCACGCCACTCCTGGTCGCCGATACTGGAAGTGGACGGAAGTGGGTGGATGTTGGATCTGGGGCTGGATTTCCGGGGCTGGTGCTGGCTCTTGTGGACCCGGAGCGCGAAGTCACGCTCATCGAAGG
Organism: Candidatus Eisenbacteria bacterium; assembly: GCA_016867495.1. NCBI lineage: Bacteria > Candidatus Eiseniibacteriota > Candidatus Eiseniibacteriota bacterium. Next base: position 10,272 of record VGJL01000018.1, read on the forward strand.
GTCCCACAAGCGATGTGTGTTTCTCGACGGGATCGCCCGGGATCTCGGGCTGAGGGGCGTGCGGGTCATCGCGGCCCGCGTGGAGACAGTCCTGGAACGGCAGCAGCTCCTCGGAGCGTTCGACCTCCTGATGGCGCGCGCCGTCGCGGATCTGACTCATACGCTGAGCGCCTTCGGGGCATTGGTTCGTCCGGGCGGGCAAATTCTCACCTACAAAGGCCCTCTCTGGAGCGAAGAGGTTGGCAGGGCTCGGAGCATGGGGCTCCTTGACAACGAGGCGTATCGACTGGAGCAGGTCCTCCAGATCCCGTGGACCCAGGGCCGGATCCTCCTCATCAGGAAGCAGGCCGCGCCAGCGGCATAGCGCGCGAGTGTTTCACGTGAAACATCGGGCGCCGGAATAGCTCCAGCGCGATCGATGTTTCACGTGAAACATCGTTGACCCCGAGATCGGCGGCTGTTACCTTGCGCGCAGGTTTCCCCGTGCTCGCGCAATCCGCACCTCCACAGACGCCGAAGTCGAGGATTCATGGCCAGAACCATCGCGATAGCGAACCAAAAGGGCGGAGTTGGGAAGACGACGACCGCGATCAATGTCTCAGCCGCGCTGGCAGGGCTCGGCCAGAAGATCCTGCTCATCGATGCCGACCCTCAAGGGAACGCGAGTTCCGGACTCGGCGTCCTGGCCGGGCCCGACGAGTTGACGACGTATGAGGTGCTTCTTGGGGAATCCGGGGCGGCGGAGGCGATCCGGAGTACGGGAATCGAAGGATTGGACCTTCTCCCGAGCGATGCGCGTCTAGCGGGAGCGGAGGTCGAGCTTGTTCCCCTGCCCGACAGAGAACGGGTCCTCAGGAAGGCTCTCGATCCCGAGGGAGAACGCTACGATTTCATCTTCATGGACTGCCCCCCCTCCCTGGGTTTTTTGACACTCAACGCGCTCACTGCCGCCCGGTCGGTGCTGGTCCCAATCCAGTGCGAGTACTACGCCCTGGAAGGCCTCGGAAGGCTTCTCGAGACGGTCGAGAGGATCAAGGCCTCGCTGAATCCCGACCTGGAGCTGGAGGGGATCCTGCTGACGATGTACGACAACCGTCTCAATCTCTCGACCCAGGTCGCCGCGGAAGCGCGCCACTATTTCGGGTCAAGAGTCTACCGGACGATGATCCCGCGCAATGTCAGGCTTGGCGAGGCTCCCAGCTTCGGCAAGCCGATCACGCAGTACGATCGGCATTGCATAGGCGCGGAAAGCTATGTGGCTCTTGCAAAGGAGATCTTGGGAAATGACCAGGAAAGCGCTGGGGAGGGGCCTGGAAGCTCTCATTCCTCCACGCCCGAGCGAGGGAACAAGGAGCGATCGATCGAGCGAGCAGGCGACGCTCCCGGTTGACAGCATCAGGCCGAATCCGTGGCAACCGAGAAAATCGCCAGATCCAACGAAAATGGACGACCTGGTCCGGTCGATCAAGACGAGAGGAATTCTGGAGCCTGTCCTTGTCAGACGAGTGGCCGGGCGGTTCGAGCTCGTTGCCGGTGAAAGAAGGCTGCAGGCCGCGCAGCGGCTCGGGATGAAGGAGGTTCCGGTCATCATCGTCGAGCTGGACGACAAGGAGAGCCTGGAGGTTGCGCTGGTCGAGAACGTCCAGCGGGAGGACCTGAACCCGGTCGACGAAGCGCAGGCCTATCTCATCCTCAACGATGAGTTCGGGTACACGCATGACCAGATCGCCGAGCGGGTCGGGAAGGACCGGAGCACGGTATCGAATCTCCTGCGCCTGCTGAAGCTGCCCGAAGAAGTGCGGGGGGCGATCGTGGCCGGGACGCTGACGAGCGGCCACGCGCGCGCGCTGCTCTCTCTTCCCAGGCCGAAGGACCAGATTCGCTGGGCCCGGAGAATGATCCAGCGAGCCTGGTCGGTCCGAGAGGCAGAGGCCAGGATCGCGGAGGCGACTCGGCCGGCAGGCATGATCGAGAGGAAGAGACGTCCTGTCCCGCTACGGGACCCGCATCTGAGCCGAGTAGAAGAAGCGATCCGCCGGCGCGTTGGCAGCGATGTCCACCTTGCCGTCAACAGGAAGGGAGGCGGAACGCTGGAGCTTCGCTTCGCGGATCAGCAGGACCTGGAGCGGATTCTCGATCTGCTCGGCGTACAAGTGCACTGATGCACCGATCACGGCTGCTGACCAGCGTCGTCACGTGGCTTCAGAAGCACGCGGCCGCCGATCGCAACAGCGTGACGATCACGATCACCCCCGCGCAGGCGGAGAGGGCCTTTCAGGTCGAGCTTCCAAGATGGAGTCTTCGTCTGCTCGCGGCGATTCTGATCTCCGCGTTCGCGCTCATTCTCGCGGGCGGCGTTCTCTACGGAAAGCTGATTCGCGATGCGATTGTCCTGAGGGAGATCCGTCAAGAGAACCAGGTGCTTCGGGCGGGCGCGGCAAAGCTCCTCGACCTGGAGCAAGAGGTCAAGCACCTCGAGCGTGTGAGGAGACAGCTCTATGCGATCGCCGGCGTGCCCGATAGCGGCACAGCCGTGATCGGTGTCTCGGAGGCGCCCGATCCACACGCGATCGTGGCAGAAGCCGAGCCGGGCGACTGGTCTCACGGCCCCGACGGCGAAGGGGAAGGGCCGATTCTCAACGCGCCGCACATCGGTCCCGTGAGCAGGGGGTACGCCACGGCCGGGGGCAAAAGGCCGGAGCATCTGGGCGTCGACATTGCGGGGAGGGAGGGCGCGCCCGTGTCGGCCGCCGGGAGCGGCGAAGTCGTCTTCGCGGGATGGGACACGGCCTACGGGAACATGCTCGTGGTGCGGCATCGCGACGGATGGGAGACGAGGTACGGACACAATCAATCGCTGCTCGTCAGCCATGGCGACTCGGTCAAGGTGGGGCAGACGATCGCCCTCTTGGGGAGCACAGGGCAGAGTTCTGCCCCGCATCTCCACTTCGAAGTGCTGAGGAGGGGGGCGCCGGTCGACCCCGGCGCCTTCTTCCCTTTGTATGGCGGGAGGCCATAGCGCCGAATCGCGTTGTCACTTGGGGGCGGTGGGGGGTAGCCTGAGAGGCGCTCCATGCTGGCCGGGAGCAAGAGGGAGGAGGCATGTTCGGCAAAGCCGCAGAGACCGGGGTCGCGCGTTCTCAGTCACTGATCCAGGAAGGGGTGACCGTAAGAGGCGACATGAAGGCGGATGGCGACGTGCGCCTCGACGGCGCGCTCGAGGGCACCCTCTTCTCGAAATCCCGCGTGACCATCGGCGCCACCGGAAAGATCCGGGCGGACATCGAGGCGGCCGAGATCCTCGTCATGGGGGAGATCCATGGGAAGATCACCGGCCACAAGCGGATCGAGCTGCGAAAGGGAGCCCGCCTCGTCGGCGACATCTCCACTCAGTCGCTCGTGATCGAGGAGGGGGTCTTCTTCCAGGGGCTGTGCCAGATGACCGAGGCCACGGCCGGCGCGACGGCCGGCCCGCCAGGCGCAACACAGACCAGGGACGTGAAGCCGGCGCCCGCCGGCGGATCGCGCGACCAGATCAGGAGCATCTACTCGCAGAGCGGTTCGAGCCACTCGAACTGAAGCGCGACCCTGGGCGGGATGGCCGCCCCGCCACTCGCGCCGGCGCAGGCCCGCTCGCGGCGACAGGAGAGCCTCGGGACGCGCCCGGGGCAGACCGACCTGGCCACGAGGGGAGGCTTTCCACAATTTCGGACGGCGCAGGGGCACCAACCCCCTCCAGGCCGCCACCTAATGGCCTAACGATATCGAGACATGGAAGATAGGCGCCAGAGCCGCCCCCGCCCGGCCATGTTGACTTCGTGTGGAAAAGGCGTTCTCCCCAAGGGGGAGCGGCCCCGAGGGCCTCACGTGAGGCACGAGCGATTGACGGATGGAACGCCGGAATCCTATAGTCCAGACATAGATCTGCCGGTTCAGAGCACCGGTCCAGGAAGTCCGCGTCCACTGGGTTGGGTTGGCGCTGGAGGGGAAGGGATGCAACGCACATATCGCAGAGTGGCGGGGTGCCTCCTGTGCTTGGGGCTCCTTCTTTATGGGGGCTGCTCTGAGGACGATGTTACCGGGAACCAAGACAAGGAAGGGCCGGCGGTCCAATTCGTCCTCCCGATCTCGCCACCCGAGGCGCCGGTCGAGTACTCCGAACACGTCGACATCTATGTGACGGCGACCGACAACACCGCCGTCTCCAGGGTGGAGTTCTGGGGCGCCCGCGAGACCGTGCAGAACCCCGACCAGATCGCGACGCTGACAGCGCCGCTCTCTCCCGTCCCGGATTCGATCGAGGCTCCGCCTGGAATGGCGGTCTATGGGACTCGGTACAGCATCCGCGCGATCCGCAACGGGAGCCGTGTGCGTCTCTTCGCGCGCGCCTTCGATGCCGCAGGCAACTCGACCCGATCCGACCAGATGGTGATCAAGGTCTTGAACCTCGGCGGAAACCTCTATCCCCCCGCGGCCGAATTCTTCGTGAAACCGCCGCGAGGGACCGTCGACAGTCTTTTCACATTCGATGCGTCGGTCACGCGCGACAGCGTGGACACGCCCAGTGAAATCGCGGTCAGATGGGACTTCGACGGCGATGGCGTCTGGGACAGGGATTGGGGAGAGGGGTTGACCGCCGCGGTGCGAGTCGACTTCAAGTACAATCGCCCGAGAGTCTACCGCCCTGTTCTTGAGGCCAAGAACTCCTACCTCCCCGACTCGACAGCGCGAGCGACGCAGGAGCTCGAGGTCACGCCGGCCGGCGGCGTGAATCCCGTGCCTCCCGAGCCGGAGAACATGATCCTGATTCCCGCGGGAGTCTACAGGGTCGGAAGCCCCGATCTGTCCAACCCGCAGAGCGACGAGCTTCCGCAGCACAGGGTGCGCTTGACGGCGGAGTATTACATAGAGAAGACCGAGGTGACCAATCGGCTCTATCTACGCTACCTGAAGAGCGTCATGTCGGGAGATGCTCCGCGGGTCCGCCGGGAAGGTCCATTCCTGCGGTACTATCCGACCACCGGAGAGCCGCTTCTGCTGCTCGACTTCAACAGCTCCGCCCTGTTCTTCGATCCGGACGGCGACAGCGTCGCTGTTCCGGCGGCATCGCGGGCGCTGCCGGTGGTGGGCGTGACCTGGCAAGGCGCCAGGCTCTACTGCGAGCACTTCGGGCTCCGCCTCCCCACGGAGCACGAGTGGGAGGTCGCGGCGAAGGGCGACTCGCTGAGGTTCTCCTACCCCTGGGGGACGACGATCAGGCCGGATCAGGCCAACTACCTGGATAGCCGGATCGGTAGGCCGTTGCCCGTGGGATCGTATCCGGCCTGGACCGGCCAGTTCGGACTCCTCGATGTCTGCGGGAACGCCCAGGAGTGGACGAAGGACTGGTACGCGCCTTACCCCGAAAGGGACGAACTCCTCAATCCGGAGGGTCCCATCTCGGGCAGCAGGAGGGTCCTGCGGGGAGGGAGCTACATTCTCAGCGCCACGGGCGTGCGGGTCACCTCGAGAGAGGCGGGGAACCCCGACCAGCCGTCCGATGTCGTGGGCTTCCGGACGGCGTACACGAAACCGTAGCACCGGACTCAATCCCGCCCAGGGAGATCGAGTGAGCCGCCGCCGGCCGAGATGTCAGCGGCGGCTTCTGTTCAACGGCGGCGGCGACTCGCCGCCGGGAGCGCGAACAATGACGCCACGCGGCGCCGGCAAACGCAAAAGAGAGATCGCGACTCTCGCGATCCACGGATCCGCCGACCAGGCCGGATCCGATTCGATAGGCGTGCCCCTCACGCCGCCCATTGTGCAGGCCAGCACATTCGCATTCGAGACGCCGGAGGAGATGATCTCCGTCTTCGAGGGGAAGAAGCCCGGATATGTCTACTCCCGATACGGGAACCCGACACTCAGCATTGTGGAAGAGAAACTCGCGGCCCTGGAGGGCGGGAGCTACGGGCTCCTCTTCTCGTCCGGGCTCGCGGCGATTCACGCCGTTCTATGGCATGGGTTGAAGACCGGCGACCGGATCTTGACATCGCGCGATCTCTACGGCGGAACGATCGATCTCATGTCACGCCTGCTGCCGCGCCTAGGGGTCGAGTGGATTCGGGTGGATATCAACGACGAGGAGGAGTACCAGGCGGCGCTCAGTGAAGGGCCGGACCTGGTCTACTTCGAGACGCCGACGAATCCACTGCTGAGGATCGTGGACGGCGCGAGGGCTACCGCGCTGGCGCACGGGGTGGGCGCGCGCGTGGCGGTGGACAACACCTTCGCGACGCCGATCCTGCAGAACCCCATCGAGTGGGGGGCCGACTTCGTGCTGCACAGCGCGACGAAGTACCTCGGCGGGCATTCGGACCTCGTGCTGGGAGCCGTCGTCGGACGGGGGAACGACGAAAGCGGGCTCGAGAGGGTAAGAAGAGACCACGGGGCATCCGCCGACCCGTTCGCGGCGTGGCTTCTGAATCGCGGGCTGGCCACGCTCGCGGTCCGCGTGCGGGCCCAGGCGGCGACCGCGGAGTATCTCGTAGAACGCTTAGCCCGCCATCCCCGCGTGGAGCGCGCGCACTACCCGGGGTTGGACGGGGATCCGGGGCACGCGATCGCCGCACGCCAGATGCGCGGCTATGGCGGGATGTTCTCCCTCACGCTTCGCGATGGAAGGGAGGCGGCCGTGGCCTTGATGTCGGGACTCCGACTGATCCGCCTCGCGACGAGCCTCGGTGGAGTGGAGACGCTGGTTTCCCACCCCGCCACCTCGAGCCACCGGATGCTTCCGCCGCAAGAGCGCGAGGACCTCGGCATCCGCGAGGGGACGGTTCGTTTCTCCGTCGGGCTCGAGGATCGGGAGGATCTTCTGGCCGACATCGAGGAAGCGCTCGGCGAGGCCGGGGGAGAAGGACGCTGAGCGGGATGCACCACGCGGACCACGCGCCGATCGGGCGACTGCGCTGGGTGTTGTTCCTGACGGTCGGCTTCCTTCTTGTCGAGGTCATGGGGGGCGTGCTCTCGAACAGCCTCGCCCTCCTGTCGGATGCCGGACACATGCTCTCGGATGTCTCCGCGTTGACCCTTGCGCTGGTCGCTGCGGTGCAGATGCGCAGGCCCCCCGACGTCAAGCGCAGCTTCGGCTACAAGCGTCTCGAGGTGATCGCCGCGCTGGGGAACGCCATGCTCCTTTGCGGGGTGGCGGTGATCGTCGGCATCCGCGCCCATGGGCGTCTTCAGAATCCGCCGGAGATTCGATCGGGCCTGATGCTGGCCGTCGCGGCGGCAGGGCTTGCGATCAACATCGTGGGCCTCCTGCTCCTGCATGGCCCAAGCCGCCACAACATGGGGGTTCGCGGAGCCTTCCTTCACATTGTGGGAGACACGCTCGGAAGCCTCGGGGCGATCGCCGCGGGCCTAGTCATCCAGACGACCGGATGGACGCAGGCGGATGCGATCGCCAGCTTCCTGATAGCGGTTCTCATCTTGGCAAGCGGGGCGCATCTTGCGAGGGAGAGCCTTCATATCCTCATCGAGGGGGTGCCGCGGCACATCGACTTGCCCGAGGTCGAGAGATCGTTGAGATGCGTCGCCGGGGTCGCCGGTCTGCACGACCTCCACGTCTGGCGGATCGCCTCGGGTTTCGATACCTTGACCGTGCACATCGTGCTCGGCCGGGCGGAGGGCTGGCGCGAGCTGAAGGAGGAGATCCGCGCCATGCTTCGCGACCGATTCGGCATCGAGCATTGCACCATCGAGATGGAAGGAATCGACCACGAACGGGGACGCGAATGCGCAGGGCCGGTCTGCGAAAGGGAGGAGCGCTAGGATGAAGACGCGCGCGTCGCGTCACGTCGCCTTGGTGGACAAAGGGCCGACGGTCCCCGCGGTTCAGGTCGAGGGATTCGATGAGATCCAGAGAGAGATCTCAGCCGGCCATCCCCTCTGGCTCGACATCCAGGACGCGACCCCTGAGGAGACGGAGCGGATCCAGAAGCTCTTTTCGTTCCATCCGCTGGCGATCGAGGATGTCCACCACGCGATCCAGCGCCCGAAGATCGAGGAGTACGACGATCAGATCTTCCTGGTGGCCTTTGGCGTGCGCATCGACGAGGGGACGAGATTCACCCCGTTGGAGGTCGACATCTTCCTTGGGGCGCGATACCTGGTCAGTTTCCACGAGGAGCCGGTCGCCGCCCTCGACCTTGTCGCGGAGAGGTGCATGCGGGGGCGGGTGCCGTTGGAGAAGGGAGCGGACCGCCTGCTACGCGAACTCCTGGATGGGTTGGTCGACAGCTACTCTCCCCTCCTCGAGGCATTCGATGACGAGATGGAGAAGATCGAACAGCGACTGCCCGGCGTCCCGGGCGAGAGGCTCCTCCGGGAGATCTTCGCCACGCGCCGGCGCCTCCTCGATCTCCGAAGGCTCTTGATCCCACAGAGGGATCTTCTGGGCCATCTGGTCGTCAGGGAGTACCGGTGGATCTCTACGGAGGAAAGGACGTACTTCCGAGACATCTATGATCACCTCGTTCGTTTCACGGAGGCCGTCGATCGAATCCACGAGCTTCTCGACACCGCGGTGGAGATCTACCTGGGCCAGGCCGCATACGGCACGAACCGCGTGATGAAGATCCTCGCGGTCATCGCGACGATGGGGCTGCCGCTCACCGTCACGACGGGGTTCTTCGGGATGAACTTCCGCCACCTGCCGGGTCTCGGCCGCCCGGAGGCGATCGGCCTGCTCATCGGGGCTCTCGTCGTCATAGAGGTCGCGCTGGTTGTGGTGTTCAGAAGGAAGGGATGGTTGTGAGATCTCCAATCAAGACCCTCGGGACTGCCGTCGCGTTCATGGCGGTCTGCCTCATCGCCGCTTTCTCGCTCTACGGCCGAAGCCTGGACGACTCGCGCAAGGTTTCGGAGGAGGAGCTGATCTGGGCCAACGGCGCGGTCAATGGAGAGGCCTTTGGGTTTGCGCTGGCCGGCAGATGGCAGGCGGGCGACTACCGCCCGCAGGTCCGGCCGGCGGCCACGCTCTTCAGAGCGGGGGAGCATCTCCTCTTCGGGTACGATCGGGGCGCGTACCAGGCGGTCCAGATCATTCTCCACGCGGCGGTCGCGACGATCGTCTTCCTCCTGCTGTGGAGCCTCATCGGCTCCAGGATCATGGGAGCGATCGGGGGCATTCTGTTTGCCGTCCACCCGGGCGCGAGCCACACCGTGCTCTACCTCGGAGGGCTGTCCGAGATCCTCTGCGGCGCCTTCTTTTTCCTCAGCATCCTGCTTCTCGCGCGCCGGCTGGAAGCGAAAGAGGTGGCGCACATCGAGTGGTTCAAGGACCGCGGAGCGATCGCGCTTGGATCTCTCGCCCTGCTGGCGATGCTGAGCAAGGAGGGAGGATTCCTCCTGCCGCTGGTCGCGCTGGCGGCGATCCTGAGCCGGCCGCTGGATCTGCGGAGAAGGGCGTGGCACTATGCGCCGATCGCGGGCGCGACTCTCGTGGCGCTTCTCTGGAGGATCGCTGCGACGATGGCCACCCCGGAGGTGATGCGCCGGGTCCCCGCCGTCGATCCGACATCCGCGCTTCCCTTCCTTCCGCTTCTGGCGCGCGCCCTTGCCGGGGTCGCAGTGGAGATCGCCCGCATCTTCCTGCCGCTGAAGTTGAGCCATGAGTACTCGTGGCTCTTTGCGATCGGGACAGGCGAGGTCCTCGCGCTCGCGGCCGTGGCGCTGCCGCTCCTCGCGGTCGGGGCGTGGCTCGTTCTGCAGCGGAGATGGGGCCGGATGCCCCTCGTGCCGCTTCTCCTTGTCGCGGCGCTTCCGCTACTCGCTCCGGCGCTGCTGGCGGAGATCTCCGGAAGCGTCGCCAGCGAGCGCAATCTGTATCTCGCTCTTCCTGGGTGGGTCGGGCTCGGGCTCCTTGCGACGCGGGGCGCCCTCGCGCACCGCCGCGAGAGCGGCCCCATCCTGGCCGGGATCGCCGTGGGGGTCATCGTCCTTCTCGGTCTACGCACGGTCCAGAGAGTTCCCGATTGGGAAACGGACGGGAGGCTCCTGGAGAAGGGGCTCGCCGACAATCCGGCGAACCCTCAGCTCATCTTCGAGGAGGGGAATCGGCGCCTGTCGAGGAGAGACTACTCAGGGGCCAACGAGCGCTACGAGGAAGCGCTTCGTCTGAGGCGCGACTTCCCGGCGGCATCCCTGAATCTCGGGGCCGCCTATGTGGGGATGAAAGAGTACGGACTTGCGCTGCGCGCGCTCGATCCGGTCGCGGTGCGCGCGCGCCACGTTCGCGCTCTCCGCATGATCGATGCCAGGGCCAACTACCACGCAGGCCTTGTCCTGATGCAGCAGGGTCGCCATCGAGAGGCGGCCGAGGCCCTGGAGCGGACCTTGCTCTTCTATCCCGAGCACATCGGGGCGCGCGGAAACCTCGGGCTAATGTACGTCGGGGCGGTCAACTACGTCGACAGGGGGATCGAGCACCTCGTCTGGGCGATCGCGCGAGAGAAGGATCCTTCCTTCCGCAACGCCCTGCAGAAGAGCCTCAACGCGGCGAGGGCGCGGCTCGATGAGTACATCGAGCTGCGGGGCGGTCTGCCCGCGGACCTCGACCCTCCCGAGAGGGGGGCCATCGGCCAGCCGTGGAAGGTCGTCGCGGAGGAGGGGATGTAGGAGGCGGACGGTCGCTTCCGACAACCTAGGGGTCCTAGTCCCCGAACTCGAGCGAGACGCCTCCGAAGGCCGCCCAGTCCTCCTTGTAGGGTCCCGCGGGAGCGTAGCCCGCTCCGATCGACGGCGTGAGCGCGAGGCTCCCATATCCGAGAGTCAGAGAGCATCTCGCCTCCAGAGCCCGGAGACCGAACGGCTCTCCAAAGCTCCCTGCCCCCAGCAGGATCTCGAGGAGTACAGAGGCCGCGCCTTCGCCGTCGAGAAGGATCTCGGGCGAAGCGCCCGCTTCCAGGTAGCCCTCATCATATAGGCCGATGTCGTAGTAACCGGTGAGCGAAGGAGCGAAGAAGCCACCCAGGGCCAGGCCCAGCGCGATCTCCTCGGTGTGCGAGCCGGATTCCTCGGCGCCCGTGAACATGTATTCGGTGCATCCGATGGAGATCTCGGCCGTCCGGCCGCGCCACTCATATGACCGCGTGTGGGTCAAGGAGATGTCAGTCTCGTCGCAGCAAGCAAGCCTGTTGCGATCCCGAACCGCGAAGGAGTTCCAGAGCTCGATCTCGATCCCCGCCGGCGCCCACCCCATCGCGATCCTGGGCTGGAGCGTGAGGCGATCGGTCACCGTGGCGCCCCTGAACCAGTAGGAGGACCAGGAGTCGATTCCGGCGCAGAAGGAGAGCGGTGCAGCATCGTCCGCATCGGATTCCGCGCCGGCCGGGAGGGCGAGCAGGAAGAAGAGGGGCGCGAAGCAGACGACAGCCATGGCTTTCGATGCGCTGCCACGAGTACTCAAGGCCATTGCGAGACTCCTCCAATGCCCCCCTGGGGCCGTCACGCCGCCCTATCGACAGCGAGATCCTTGATAGCCTTCCTGAATCTCTCCGCCTCCCGTTCCAGCGCCGGGATGAGGGGGCGCGCGCCCTCGAGATCGCCGCCGGCGGCGAGGGCCTCGATCCGGCCGCTCAGATCGCCCAGCGCCGCGGCGCCGATGGTCAGACTCGACCCCTTCATCCCGTGGGCCGCAAACCGGAGTCGCGCGGAGTCGCCGGAATCGAGCCCCGAGATCATGTCCGAGATACGCTGCGGCAAGGACGCCTCATGCTCGGCCAGAACCTCCCGCTCGAACTCCGCGTCTCCTCCACTGGTTTCTCTCAGGCGTCCGAGGTCGAGCGCTGGCGGGGCCTCGGGCGCCTTGGTTGGTCCGAGCATCGCAACTGGCGCCTCGCCCTTGAACCAGCGAAGAAGCGTGGCGCGCAGCTCCTCGGGCCTCACCGGCTTGGGTATGTAGTCGTCCATCCCGGCGGCCAGGCAGCGGTCCCTGTCGCCTTCCATCGCGTTGGCCGTCATCGCGATGATCGGGATTCGCCTCTCCGTGCCGGACTCGCGCCTTCGTATCTCGGCGGTCGCCTCGTATCCATCCATCTCGGGCATGTGGCAGTCCATGAGGATCGCGTGGTAGGGGACCTTCTCGATCACCGCCACGGCCTCGGCGCCATTGGCCACCGCGTCGGCCCGGCATTCCATCTTCTCCAGAATGCGGAGGGCGACCTTCTGGTTGACCGTGTTGTCCTCAGCCACGAGGACGCGCATTCCCTTGAGCGAGATGTCCGGAGCCGAAGGCGCGCCGCGGGAACTCAGCCTCCGATCCTCGGCCGCGGGCCATCCGAACACCGTGACCAGGGCATTCAGCAGCTGCGACTGGCGGACGGGCTTCGTGGCCCACGCGGAGAATCCCTTCTCGCGCATCTCGTCCGGGCTGCCAAGGGCGCCCGCCGACGAGAGAAGAATGATCGGGATCTGTCTGAGAGCGGGATTGTCCTTGACCGCGCGCGTCGTCTCGATGCCGTCCATCCCGGGCATCTGCAGGTCCATCACGATGACACCGATGGGGTCTGTGGAGCCAACCCGATGGAGCATCTCGAGAGCTTCGCGTCCGTCTGCGGCCTCCTCGATGAGCATCCCCCAAGCGGAAAGCTGGCCCCGCAGAACGCGGCGGTTCGTACTATTGTCGTCCACGATCAGGGCGCGCATACCGTGCAGGCTGGAGGGATGGCGGCCGCCCAGCGCACGTGGCACGCCCTTCACGAGGCGGAGCTCCACCCAGAACGTGCTTCCCTCGCCGACCTCGCTGGCGACGCCGATCTCCCCTCCCATGAGCCTGACGAGCTGGCGCGAGATCGTGAGGCCCAGCCCGGTGCCGCCGTACCTTCGGGTCGTGCCGGCCTCAGCCTGGGTGAAGCTCTCGAAGATCGACGCGCGCTTGTCCTCCGGGATGCCGATCCCGGTGTCGCGCACCGAGAGGCGAAGGCGGATCGAGTCTGATGTCTCGTCCAGTAGCGACACTTCGACGACGACCTCGCCTTCCACGGTGAACTTGATGGCGTTGCTTAGCAGGTTTGTTACCACCTGTCGCAGGCGACCTGGATCCCCATTCAAGGACTCCGGCAGGTCTGGTGGAATCATGCATGTCAGCTCGATCTTCTTCCCGTGGGCCTGCGGCGCCAGGAGATCGGCAGTCTCCTCGATGATCGTGCGCAAGTTGAAGTCGACAGTTTCGAGCAGCAGCCTCCCCGATTCGATCTTCGAGAAGTCGAGGATGTCATTGATGATTGTGAGGAGCGCCTCTCCGCTGCCGCGGATGTTCTGGGCATAGTCGCGTTGTTCGGGGGAGAGGTCGGTGTCAAGCAGGAGCCCGGTCATGCCGATCACGCCGTTCATCGGCGTGCGGATCTCGTGGCTCATGTTGGCGACGAACTCCGACTTGACCCGGGAGGCGCGCTCGGCCGCTTCTGCCATCTGGTTCGCGCGGGCGACCGTCGCCTCGAGGCGCTCATTGGCGAGGGCGAGCTCGGTCATCGCCTTCTGCTTCTCGGTGATGTCCCGGGCGATTCCGCAGATCCCGACCGTGTTGCCGTGCTGATCCCGCAGGGGGACCTTGACGATGTGGAGGCCGCGATCCGCGCCGAGAAGGGTCCGGGAGACCGCCTCCTCGATCTCGGCTCCCTCGAGCACCTTCGCGTCGACATCCTCGATATGGGTCGCCATGCCGGTATCGAAGAGATCCTCATCGTTCTTGCCCAGCATTTGGGACTCGGAGAACCCGACCAGCGCGCACATGGCGGGATTGGCAAGGAGATAGCGCCGCTCACGATCCTTGATGAAGATGGCGTCCCGGGCATTGTTGACCACCGCCGAGAATCGGGCCTCAGAGCGCTTCAGCTGCTCCTCGGACCTCCGGCGCTCGGTGATGTCGTGCATGATCCAGTAGAGGGTCCGGCGCCCGCGGACATCGAGAGGAACGGAGTGGACCTCGACTTCGCGGATCTCCCCGGAGGCGAGCCGGAGGGGGAGCTCGAAGCAGCGCTCTCCTTCCTGCGCGGCGTCGAGCTTTGCCGCCAGCACGGCCTGAGAGTCGCCGGCGATCGTTTCCAGGCCACCCGCCAGGAGAGCGGACGAAACGGAGCCGTAGAACGCGCATGCGGCGGCGTTGGCCTCGACAATCGTTCCCCTCGATGGATCGACGAGGAGCATCATCGCGCCGTTCTCCTCGAACATGGCCCGATACTGCCGCTCCGATGCGGCCATCTCGGACGCGGCCGCCCGGTAGAGCTGCTCCGCGGCGCAGAAAGCGAGAAGAAGCAACGTGAGGAGAAGGGCTACAAAGATGGGCCAGAGCCGAGCGACAGCGATGTACGAGGCCCAGGTCTCCGCGGCGACATCCATCCCGAGGATCGTGGAGACCTCGCCGGTTCGAGGATCGGGGAGCGGAACCAGGGCGCTCACCCAAACCCCCCAGGCATCGGGCGTGGGGCCCTCGGTGATTCCCTCGCCGCTGAAGTAGTGGGGGATCGCCTCAGGCGCGAAATCCTCATAGAGATCTCCGGGGGCGGAGAAGTCCTCGGAGTCCGGCGGCTCGGAATCTACGCGGAAGAACGCGCGATCTCCGGCGCGGCCCATCAGGTAGAGAAAGCGGCAGTCGGGATTGGCCGAGCGGATCCTCGCAAGCTGTTCGTGGAGGTATGTGTAGTCAGGGGACTCGAGATCGGCCGCTGACCCGGAGAGACGCGGCAGTCGCTCCAGATCGACAGCCCTCGCCGCAGTCCTCGCCCGCGCGAGGAGATCGCCGCGAAGGCGAGCATCGGTCCGATGACCAGACACTTCCGTTGCGATCCAGCATCCGATGAGAACGAGCGGGATGGCGAAGCCGAGCCATCGCGCCGAGGGAAGCCTGACATCGCCGCGATCAGAAGCCGACGCGTTCACCCAGTGGAGCCACACGGAAGTCGCCAGGGCGAGAGCCATGAGCGTCTGGACCAGGAGAAGAGAAATGTCCAAGAGCGAGGAAGGCCGCCCTCCGCCCGGCGCCATCGTTGCCGCATCGATCCGAGAGGTGAACAGCCCGGAGATGAGGGTGTAGAGAAGAAGGCTGGCAGCAGCGGCAAGAAGAGAGCGATCGGAAGGCGTAGATCGATGAGAGCGACGCCACAGGGCGATGCCTGGGAGCAGGCCGGCCGCGGCGATGACCCCGAATCGTGTCGAGAGAGCGAGCGCCTGTGACCTTGCGAGGTCCCCCATGACGGCGACGCCCGCGACGAAGATGGTTGTCCATACGCCCAGATTGATGCGGGCGACGGAGCGCAAGGCCCGCCGGCCGAATTCGAAGAGCGCAACGAAGGAAAGCGCCCCGAAGCCCTGATGAACGATCTCGGACAGGGAGTCTCGTCCGCCGATCATTGTCGCAAGCTCTTGCCATCCGCCGATCGTGCGTAGCGCCCCGAAAAGAACGAGCCAGCCCCAAGGCAAACCGCTTACCTTGCTATGAGCCAGCCCCCACGCGCTCGCCGCAAGGAGGAGAAAGGCGAGGCCGTGAATAAAAAGGGCGTAGTCGAGCTGCTGCGACAAGAATGCCGTCATGGTCTTGGCTCTCCAAAGCGATTGTCCACCGGCGCGTTGTCCAATTCTCGCCTCTGACGAATTATCGGCGCCTCGGCCCTCGAACCTTGACACCCGTGCGGGCGATCTCGGGAGGGAGCGAATCGAGCAATCTGAGCCGTTCGCGGCCGTCGGACGGCATGGAGCCGCCCAAAATGCTAGCGATGCGGCTCCGAGGTCGACAGGGCCTGGATCCGAACGATTCCCATTCGCGCCTGCTCGGCGGCGGGAGTCCCCGGGGCCAGGAGGGAGATCCTGTTGTAGGCGCCGAGCGCGCTCTGCTCGTCGCCCAAGCCCTCGTGCAGGCGCCCCTTCTTGTACTCGATCTCCGCGAGCGAAGCCAAGCGGCTCCGGAAGCGCTCGGCCGCGGGGGAGGACGGGTAGGACTGGACGAATCGACCGGCGGTCTCGATCGCTGTCAGCGAGTCGGCGATCGCCGCGAGGCGATCCTCGAGCGCCTTCGCCAGGATCGGATCCTCGAGACCGTCGAGGAGTCTCTGGCAAACCTCCGGGCCGCTGACCAAGGGGAGAGTTCGCAGGATTTCCGCGCGCGCGCGATCGACGTCGGTCGAGTCGTCAGGCGCCTGGGCCCCCCCCGTGCCGTCGCGAGGCGGGATCTCCGCGCGGAGGATGAGATCGCCGAGGGTCTCGAGCGCGAGGTCATGCCGGGAAGAGAGCCGGTACGCCCGGGCGAGACGCAGGCGCACCGCGTCGGCCGACGGATGATCGGGGAAGTTCTCGAGAAACGCGTGCAGCACGGCCGTGTTCGGGTTCGGCTCTTCCAGCGTCTGCGTGTATCTGGGGAGGAGCGCCGCGCGGCAGGCCTCCGTCGAGTCGCGCCGGGCGGCGGTCTCGGCGATCAACGCGGGGTCCTCCGCGGCCCGTCGCCCCCGCGAGAGCAACGAATCGTAGTCCGCGCGAAGGGGGCCGTAGCGACGCAGGATCTCGGGCACCCGCCGCATCCGCTCCTGGCGAAAGCGCAGAAGTTCAGCGTGAACGCGCAGGCTCGTTCCTTCCCTCGGCTGGGCGCGCAGGGAGAGCTCGTACAGGTAGTCCGCGAGCCGTTCGTTCCGAAAGGCCGACGCCGCCTCGGCCAGGCGCAGATGGGTCTGGACCCTATGCGCGGCGACCTCCTCTTCACCCGGAGGGAAGTCGGAGCCGCGGGGCGCCGCGCGCGCAACGGCGACGCGGTCGACGAAGAACGGATGCGTCCTCCAGTAGCCGAACTCTCGATCCTCGTAGATGTGATTGTGCAGCTTCTGCAGGAGGGACTCTCCCGCCTCACGCGGGTAGCCGGCCAGCGCGGCGAGGCGGCGTCCGTCCTCGTCCGATTCCATCTCCAGCTTCCTGCCGTACCCACGGATCAGGAGCTCGTGGAAGAGGCTGCCGAAGATGGCGGTCCCGGTCATGGCGGCTTCCGCGGAACTCTGCGGGTAGCGTTCCGCGCGCGGATCCTCGATGACGGGGGAGGAGGACGAACCCGAGGCGCCCATCGTCACGGCGACCATGACCGCTGTCTGCAGAAGCGAGAGAAGCCCGTCGAGCCGACCCTGCCTCGAGAAGTGGGAGCGCGTCACGTGGGAGATCTCGTGCCCCAGCAGGTGCGCCAGCTCGGCGTCGGTGAGGCCGACATCGAGGATGCCCCGAGTCACGAAGATCCAGCCTCCGGGGAGGGCCATCGCGTTGGGGGCGTCCATGTCGAGGATCTGGAAAGTGAATGTGATGTCCGGACGGCCCGAGACCATGGCAACGCGATAGCCGATCTCGTTGACGCGGCGGATGAGAGAGTCGGTCTCGACCAGGCCGTAGTGACGCGCGATCTGCTGGGAGACCTCCAGGCCGAGGAGGAAGTCGGAGGACAGATCGGCAGATCCGTCCTTGCGGGAGAGGTCGGTCCTCATCTCCTGTCCGAGGCCGAGCGCCGGCAGAAGGAGAAAGAGCAAGATGGCGCCGCCTAGTCCCGGGCGGCTCGGTCGAGAGGCGCGCATTCCTTGGCTCCAACCGCCTTCGGTGGCTCGGGTTCCGCTGTTCCGGAGGATCGCGGATCCCGATCCTGGCGAGGACGTCCAACCGGAACGGTGGGGATCGACGACCAGAACCTGCGTCACCGCTTCTGCGCCCTCGCCGCCGTCTCCGTCATGATCTCGCAGGTTTCCTGAAGCGTCAGGTGTCCGGCGAGGTGCGCCTCCCAGGCGCGCCGGATCTCCCGCATGGGGGGAGACTCGGGCTCCGCGCCCGCGGCGTCATCTCGTGGGTCGATCCCCGCGATGTCATAGAGCGCCTTGGCGACAGCGCAGTCGATCATCGAGGTCTCCAGCGCGTCGACTGCGGTCGCATCGAGACCGGCGGCCGATGCGGTTTTTCTCAGGACATCAAGCGCCGTCTCGTCCGCCGGCCGGGCCTGCCGGCACCCGCGAAGATAGCCGGATATCAGATGGACCGCGGCGGCGATCCCCTCGCCGCGTCTCTCCACGAAGAGCACGGCCGGGCGCTGCGGGTCGGGACGGAAGAGCACATCCTCGACCGGAGGAGCGAGCGTGACGACGCAGATCGTCAACTGCCCGGGCCCGGCCAGAGAGACCCGCAGATCTCGCGAGAGCTGCTCGAGCAGGAGCGGCTGGCGATCGCCCAGCCGCCCGCAGATCGATCCGATCCATGCATTCAGATCGTCCTCGCGCGCCGGCCAGAGCGCCGTGAGATACCTGGGGTAGGTCGATCGATAGATGTCGGACAGGACGGCGTAGATCGAATCGGCCTTGGTCTTGCATAGAGGCC
>VGJL01000019.1 GCA_016867495.1 Candidatus Eisenbacteria bacterium
GACCTCCGGGTGCCTGCGCGACAGCTTGTCCTCGATCCGCCCCACGCAGCCGGCGATCCGGATCGTTCCTTCCGACTCCAGAGCGGTCAGAAACAGAACCCAGAGGTAGAGCGCGTCGCCGATCTCCTCCTCCAGCCGGCCGACATCGCCGAGGGCGAGGGCCTCCAGGACTTCCTGGACCTCTTCGGCGAGATAGGGGGCGAGGCCCGGCCCGGTCTGCGCCCTGTCCCATGAGCACCCGTCCGGGCCCCGGAGCCTGGCGCAGAGGTCGCGGAGGCGGCTCATCCCCTCGAGAAGACTGGACTCGTTCGTTCCCATGGCGGGAAGATACCATGGGGATGGAGATGAGGACGCGGTCGAGGACGAGTCGTGCGGCGGACGCCAGAGCTGCGCGGGCGGCGCGGGAGGCGGCCGCGGCCGCGCACGCCCCCTATTCGGGCTTCCGGGTCGGAGCCGTGCTCGAGGATCGCGAGGGCCGGTTGCACGCCGGGTGCAACCTCGAGTCGGCCTCCATCGGCCTCTCGCTCTGCGCGGAACGCGCGGCTCTCGGAATCGCCCTATCCAGGGGAATCCACCGCTTCCGGCGGCTCTTCATCTACACGCCGACGGCACGGCCCACCAGACCCTGCGGAGCCTGTCGGGACATGCTCCTGCGCGTCGCGGGAGACCTCCCGATCGTCCTGCTGTGCGACGCGCTCCCAGCGAGACGGACCTCTCTCGGAAGGCTACTTCCCGCCGCCCCCCAGAGGACCGGCGTCCGCGGATGAACCTCCCCTTCTCGGCGGTGCGGGCGATCATCCGCAAGCGCGACGGCGGATCGCATCCTCCCGGCGAAATCGAGGCGATGATCGCGGGATTCGTCGACGGCTCCGTCAGCGACTACCAGATGACGGCCTGGCTGATGGCGATCCTGTTCCGGGGGATGACACGGGCGGAGACCACGGGACTGACCCGCGCGATGATCGGCTCCGGCGCGCTGCTGCCGCCATGGAGGGACGGGCCGCCGGTGGTCGACAAGCACTCCACCGGGGGCGTGGGGGACAAGGTTTCCCTCGCTCTCGCGCCGCTGGCGGCGGCCTGCGGGCTCAGGGTGCCGATGATCTCGGGGCGGGCCCTCGGGCACACGGGCGGCACGCTCGACAAGCTGGAGTCGATCCCCGGGTATCAGGTCGAGATCGACCCCGCCCGATTCGAATCGATCGTCGATCGCGTGGGGTGCAGCATCGCGGGCGCATCGGAGGACCTGGTTCCGGCGGATCGCAGGATCTACGCGTTGCGCGATGTCTCGGGGATCGTCGAATCGCCGCCGCTCATCGTCTCCAGCATTCTGTCCAAGAAGGCGGCCGCGCGCCTGGACGGGCTCGTCCTCGACGTGAAGGTCGGCTCGGGCGGCTTCATGAGATCGCGCGGGGACGCCCGCGCCCTCGCCTCCCTCCTGCTTCGCGCGGGGCGCGATCTCGGGATGCGCGTGGAGGCGTTCTTGACCTGGATGGGCGATCCGCTGGGCGAGACGATCGGCAATGCCCTTGAGGTCCGAGAAGCGATCCGCTTCCTCAAGTGCGAGCCGGTCGCCGCCGACTTCTCGCTCGTCACGCGCGCCCTCGCCTGCGCAATGCTGCGCGTGGGAGGCGAAGGCAGGAGAGCCGAGATCGAGAGGCGAGTCGATTCGGCCCTCGCCTCCGGAGCCGCCCTCGATCGCCTGCGCGCGATGATCGCGGCGCACGGCGGCGATCCCCGGGTCGCCGACGATCCGGATCTCCTTCCATCGTCGCGAAGAGTCCTTTCGGTCCGATCGAATCGGGCGGGGTGGGTCAGGCGGATCGATGCCCGCGCGATCGCCGAGATCGTCGTCGATCTCGGCGGGGGACGGCGGAGGGTGGAGGACCGGATCGATCCCAGCGTTGGAGTCGTGCTCGGCGTCCGTCGGGGGGACCGCGTCGGCGCGGAAGACCTCCTGGCGCAGGCTCACATCGGCGCGGATCACCGCGGAGATCGGCTCGTCGAGCGGATTCGAGAGGCCTTCGTCATCTCCCCGGCCAAGCCCCGATCGATTCCCCCGCTGATCGAGCAGGTCTCTCGTTAGGGCCGCTTCGGAGGCTCTCTCCTCGCCCCCTTCTTGACCCCACGCGACCGGGCGCCGTCCAAGGGCTCTACCATCCCTCGTCGGCGGTAGGCGTCTCCTCTTCGGGGAGATCGAGGCCCGGTGCGTGCGCCGAGCAGTAGGTGGTGGGTTCCGTGCCCGCGCGGTAGATGTCGTGAGCCACGGGACAGTGGGGGCCGGCCAGAAGGCCGCTGCGTTCGCACGTGGCCACGCCGACCATCCCTTCGGGCACCTGGAACTCCTCTTCCCCGTTGATCCGGACGAACTCCTTCATGAAGTCGACCCAGATCGGCAGGGCCGCCTTCGCGCCGGTCATGCCGCTGCCGAGAGTGCGCTTCACGTCGAAGCCGACCCAGACGGCGCAGACGCACCTGGGCGTGAAGCCGATGAACCATGCGTCGGTGTAGTCGTCGGTGGTCCCCGTCTTGCCCGCAGCCGGAGCCCGGAACTCCATCTCGCTGCGGGCGGTGCCGGCAGTGCCCCGGTCGATCACGCTTCGCATCATGCTCACGAGCGAGGCGCTCGTCTTCTCGTCGAGAACCTCGACGTTCCGGGGCACGCTTTCCTCGATCGTTCTTCCAAGGCGGTCCTCCACCCTCAGGATGGAGACCGGCGACACGAGGATCCCCTGGTTGGCGAATGAGCCGTAGGCCGACGCCATCTCGAGGGGGGTGACCTCGGCCGTCCCGAGAGCGATCGAGAGATAGGCGGGAATCTCCCCGCGGATACCGCAGCGATGGGCGAAGTCGACAACTTGCCGAGGGCCGACTCGGTCGAGAAGCTTCACGCTGGGGATGTTGATCGACTTCGCGAGGGCGTGGCGCAGCGTCATCGAGCCCTCGAATCGGTTCTTGAAGTTGCGCGGCGTCCAGTACCCCATCGCGGCGCTCCGCCCCATCGGGTAGCTGACAGGCTCGTCGACGATGAGATCGCCCGGCCTCGCCCCCTCGCGCAGCGCGATCGCGTAGACGAACGGCTTGAACGCGCTACCGGGCTGCCTGCGCGCCTGGACCGCGCGATTGAATCGGCTGTCCTGCCACGCTCGGCCCCCCACCATGGCCAGGATCTCTCCCGTCTGCGGCTCCAGCGCGACAAGGGCCGCCTGCAGGTAGGGCGTCCCCTCCTCCGCCCCCGGCCGCTCGCTCTCCCGGTACGAGTCGAACCTGTCGCGATAGAAGTGGTCCTCTTCGATGGCGCGCGTACTCTTGTCGATCGCCTTCTCGGCGGCCCGCTGCAGGCGGAGGTCGAGGGATGTGTGGATCCCCATCCCTCCGTGGTAGACCCCCTTTGCGCCGTAGCGCTCCATGAGCTGCAGGCGCACGTACTCGAGAAAGTAGGGGGCTTCTCCCGCCGGCGACGCGCCGCCGAGGATTCCGAGAGGCGCGGCGATCGCTTCCTGGTAGGCGTTGGTGTCGATGAATCCCCGCTTCGCCATGGCGGCGAGGACTCGATTGCGCCGCCCCATCGCCCGCTCCGGCCTGCGGACGGGGGAGAAGGCGGTCGGATTCGCGGGAAGGCCCGCGATCAGGGCAGCCTGCGGGACCGTCAGATCGCGCACGTCCTCGCCGAAGTAGCGATGGGCGGCGGCCTGCACTCCATAGGCTCCGTCGCCGAAGTAGATGCGGTTGAGATAGAGCTCGAGGATCTCGTCCTTCGAGAAGGAACGCTCGAGACGAATCGCGAGGATGATCTCCTTGATCTTGCGCTCGAGCGTGCGGCTCTGATCGAGGAAGAGGTTTCGCGCGAGCTGCTGCGTGATCGTGCTCGCGCCCTGAGTCACCTCTCCCGCGCGAACGTTGCGCGCGAACGCCCTCACGATCGCGGTGAGGTTCACTCCCCAGTGGCCGTAGAAGCGGCGATCCTCCGCGGCGAGCACCGCCTCGATCATCGTTTGCGGAACCTCCGCGAGAGCGATCGGCTGCCGGTCCTCTACGAAGTAGTTTCCCACAGGGCTGCCGTTGCGGTCGTAGACGACCGAGCGCGCGCTCGGTCGCAGCTCCTCCATCGTGCTCGGGATCGGCAGTCCGCTTCCCCAGAACATGAAGAGCGCGTAGAGCCCCGCTGCCATGAGGAGCGGAGTGACGACGATGGCGATGAGAAGGCGCTTCATGGCGCGAGCGAACCACACCCTCGCGATGGGGGTCAAGACGACCCCCCGGAGGTGGGGGCTGGCCGGCGCGCCAGGGGCGCGGCCTTCGCCCGTCGCTGCCGGCCCGCGCAGCGGCCTTTCTGCCTCAGGCGGGCGCCGCGGGGTGCCGATGATTGGATCGGCAGGCCCGGATCGCGAGGGAGGATCCCGCGGCCGTCCGCGCCCTTCGGTCCCCAATCCCATTGTTTGCAGCGAGTTGCAGGATTCGACCGGTCGCGAAAAAAGACTGCAACAAAGGGCTTGACGGCCGCGCGGAATGAACCTAGATTGGAAAATCCGTCGGCAAGGGTTTGGCTTTGGTTTTCCGCTTGAGCCCTACCGTCCAGGGATGTCTATCCCCAGTTGACGAGCCAATGCCGCGGGCATATTATGTCGGTTTGCGCGTCAGCGCGAGGCACGTTCATTGACAAGAGAAGAGTGTAGGTTTGGCGAGCCCGAGTCGGCGCGCTGCGGCCTTGTCTCAGGCAAGGCCGACAGGCGCACCGTCATATTCAAACGTCCTTGATCTCGTATCGAGGACGCTCCGAGTTTTCGAACACGGAGAGTTTGATCCTGGCTCAGAACGAACGTTGGCGGCGTGGATTAGGCATGCAAGTCGAACGGGGTTGGGGGCAACTCCAACCTAGTGGCGAACGGGTGAGTAACGCGTGGGAAACCTGCCCTCGAGATGGGGATAACACTTCTAACGAGGTGCTAATACCGAATAAGACCACGGGATCGCATGGTTCTGCGGTCAAAGGTGGCCTCTGCTTGCAAGCTACCACTCGAGGATGGTCCCGCGTCCCATTAGCTAGTTGGTGAGGTAGCGGCCCACCAAGGCGACGATGGGTAGCTGGTCTGAGAGGATGGTCAGCCACACTGGGACTGAGATACGGCCCAGACTCCTACGGGAGGCAGCAGTCGAGAGGCTTCGGCAATGGGGGAAACCCTGACCGAGCGACGCCGCGTGGGCGATGAAGGCCTTCGGGTTGTAAAGCCCTGTCGTGCGGGAAGAAGGGTTCAACGGCGAACAGCCGGGGGACCTCGACGGTACCGCAGAAGGAAGCTCCGGCTAACTCCGTGCCAGCAGCCGCGGTAATACGGGGGGAGCAAACGTTGTTCGGAATTACTGGGCGTAAAGGGCGCGTAGGCGGTTCCGTAAGTGGGATGTGAAAGCTCCTGGCTCAACCAGGAGACTGCGTCCCATACTGCGGGGCTTGAGTGCAGGAGAGGATGGGGGAATTCCCGGTGTAGCGGTGAAATGCATTGATATCGGGAGGAACACCTGTGGCGAAGGCGCCCATCTGGTCTGTTACTGACGCTGAGGCGCGAAAGCTGGGGGAGCAAACAGGATTAGATACCCTGGTAGTCCCAGCCGTAAACGGTGGGCACTAGGTGTGGGAGGCATCGACCCCTCCCGTGCCGCAGCTAACGCATTAAGTGCCCCGCCTGGGGAGTACGACCGCAAGGTTGAAACTCAAAGGAATTGACGGGGGCCCGCACAAGCGGTGGAGCATGTGGTTTAATTCGATGCAACGCGAAGAACCTTACCTAGGCTTGACATGCACTGGACAGGTGTGGAAACACACCCTCCTTTCGGGGCCGGTGCACAGGTGCTGCATGGCTGTCGTCAGCTCGTGTCGTGAGATGTTGGGTTAAGTCCCGCAACGAGCGCAACCCTTGTCCTTAGTTGCTACCAAGTCAAGTTGAGCACTCTAGGGAGACTGCCGTCGATAGGACGGAGGAAGGTGGGGATGACGTCAAGTCCTCATGGTCCTTACGCCTAGGGCTACACACGTGCTACAATGGCCGGTACAGAGGGTTGCAAGATCGCGAGATGGAGCCAATCCCAAAAAACCGGTCTCAGTTCGGATTGGAGTCTGCAACTCGACTCCATGAAGTCGGAATCGCTAGTAATCGCTGATCAGCAGGCAGCGGTGAATATGTTCCCGGGCCTTGTACACACCGCCCGTCAAGCCACGAAAGCTGGTAGTACCCGAAGTCGCTGTGCCAACCGCAAGGAGGCGGGCGCCTAAGGTAAGACTGGTGATTGGGGCTAAGTCGTAACAAGGTAGCCGTACCGGAAGGTGCGGCTGGATCACCTCCTTTCTAAGGAGTCAGGAACGGCCCTGCGGGAAACCGCGGCGCCAGTCCAGACTCATCGGTCGATCGACTCGACTTGCCGCCTACACTCTCTCTCTTGTTGAACCAGGAGCTAGGACCTCAGACGAACGGTGTCGAACCGTATTCGTCGGGCCTATAGCTCAGGTGGTTAGAGCGCACGCCTGATAAGCGTGAGGTCGGTAGTTCAAGTCTACCTAGGCCCACCATCCCTTTTGATCCGTCTCGGGATCGCGATCGAATCTATGACCGGGTCCTGGGGCGTGCGTCCCCTCGTCAAGATTCTGGGGATATAGCTCAATTGGGAGAGCGCCGCCTTTGCACGGCGGAGGTTGCCGGTTCGATCCCGGTTATCTCCAAGATCCAAGCGGACGCGCAGGTGAACTCTTTTCTTTGCCGCGCCTATGCGTGGCGAGTTTCGTTGTTTGACAACTGTAGAGGGTAGAAACGATTTCTGCCGCGTAGCCACGCGGCGCCGGTGGATTCCTGCTTGCAGGAGGAATCCGGTGTCGCGAGAGCTCGTGCACCAAAACAACGGGTTCGATCAAGCTACTAAGGGCAGATGGGGGATGCCTTGGCGTCAGAAGGCGATGAAGGACGTGGTAAGCTGCGATAAGCTCCGGTGAGCCGCAAACAAGCAGAGACCCGGAGATTTCCGAATGGGGGAACCCGGCGGGGGTAATGCCCCGTCATCATCGGCTGAATACATAGGCCGAATGAGGCGAACGGAGGGAACTGAAACATCTCAGTACCTCTAGGAAGAAAAAGAAAACTCGATTTCCTGAGTAGCGGCGAGCGAAACGGAAAGAGCCGAAACCATCGACATGTTCAAGCCTGCATGCGTTGTGTCGGTGGGGTTGTGGGGCTGTGCCGGACCTGTGTGCAGATGGGTCGGGGAGTCAGAAACCAGCATGTTAGTCGAGCAATCTGGAAGGGTTGACCAGAGAGGGTGATAGTACCGTAGACGAAAGCATGTTGGCTCCTCGGGTGCAGTTCCCTAGTACCGCGGGACACGAGAAACCCTGCGGGAATCCGGGAGGACCACCTCCCAAGGCTAAATACTTTCTGACGACCGATAGTGTACAAGTACCGTGAGGGAAAGGTGAAAAGCACTCCTGACGGAGGGTTAAAAGAACCTGAAACCATCTGCCTACAAGCGGTCGGAGGCTGAACCGGGACTTCGGTTCCGGCTAGGCTGACGGCGTGCCTTTTGCATAATGAGCCGGCGAGTTGCTTGTGTGTGGCAAGGTTAAGCGCTTCAGGCGCGAAGCCGCAGCGAAAGCGAGTCCTAAGTGGGCGATTAAGTCGCACGCAGCAGACCCGAAGCCAGGTGATCTACCCATGGCCAGGGTGAAGCGTATGTAAAAGTACGTGGAGGCCCGAACTAGTGGACATTGAAAAGTCCTTGGATGAGCTGTGGGTAGGAGTGAAAGGCCAATCAAACCTGGAGATAGCTGGTTCTCCCCGAAATAGTTCTAGGACTAGCCTCGTGCCAATGTGTGGCGGAGGTAGAGCACTGATTGGGCTAGGGGCCCTACCAGGTTACCAAACCCACTCAAACTCCGAATGCCGTTCACATGTACCACGGGAGGCAGGCTGTGGGGGATAAGCTCCACAACCGAGAGGGAAACAACCCAGATCGCCAGCTAAGGTCCCCAAATCCAGACTAAGTGTATAAGGATGTGAAGCTGCATAAACAACCAGGATGTTGGCTTAGAAGCAGCCACCATTTAAAGAGTGCGTAACTGCTCACTGGTCTAGTGGTTTTGCGCCGATAATTAACGGGGCTCAAGTCTGGTACCGAAGCTGCGGATGTCCGGGCAATTGCGCCCGGGCGTGGTAGGGGAGCGTTCCGTTGTAGGTTGAAGCCGTCTCGACAAGAGGCGGTGGACGAACCGGAAGTGATCATGCCGGCATAAGTAGCGAGAAGACGGGCGAGAAACCCGTCCACCGAAAACCCAAGGTTTCCTGAGCAAGGTTAATCCGCTCAGGGTCAGTCGGATCCTTAGCCGAGGCCGAAAGGCGTAGGTGATGGACAACGGGCGAACATTCCCGTACCACCCGAGGGGCGACAAAGACACGATGGGGTGACGCAGAAGCGTAGGGTCAGCCGGACCGTCGGTAGTTCCGGTCCAAGCCCGTAGGAGGATCTCCCAGGAAAACCCAGGAGATCGCTAACTCCGAGAGGCGATGGGGAGGTCTTAGACCACAAACTGATCTGAAGCACGCTGCCAAGAAAAACCTCTAAGTGAGTTCTTCGGGTGACCGTACCGTAAACGGACACACGTAGGTGAGGAGAGAATCCTAAGGTGCTCGAGTGAGTCTTCCCTAAGGAACTCGGCAACATGATCCCGTAACTTCGGAAGAAGGGATGCCCCCAAGTAGGTGAGGATGCACAATCCAAGCTGAAGGGGGTCGCAGAGAAACGGCCCAAGCGACTGTTTACCAAAAACACAGGACTCTGCTAAGCCGATGAGGCGAAGTATAGGGTCTGACACCTGCCCGGTGCTGGAAGGTTAAAGAGCGGGGTCAGCCGCAAGGCGAAGCTCCAAACTGAAGCCCCAGTAAACGGCGGCCGTAACTATAACGGTCCTAAGGTAGCGAAATTCCTTGTCGGGTAAGTTCCGACCTGCACGAATGGTGTAACGATTTGGGCGCTGTCTCGGGGAAGAGCTCGGCGAAATTGAAGCAGCGGTGAAGATACCGTTTACCCGCGACTGGACAGAAAGACCCCGTGCACCTTTACTGTAGCCTGATATTGGGTTTTGGCCATGCATGTGTAGGATAGGTGGGAGGCTTTGAAGCGGGGGCGCTAGCCTCTGTGGAGCCAACCTTGAAATACCACCCTTGTGTTGTTGGAATTCTAACCTCGTGCCGTGAATCCGGCCGGGGGACATTGTCAGGTGGGCAGTTTGACTGGGGCGGTCGCCTCCCAAACAGTAACGGAGGCGTCCAAAGGTTCCCTCAGCGCGGTCGGTAATCGCGCGTAGAGTGCAAAGGCATAAGGGAGCTTGACTGCGAGACCTACAAGTCGAGCAGATGCGAAAGCAGGGCTTAGTGATCCGGCGGTTCCGTGTGGAAGGGCCGTCGCTTATCGGATAAAAGGTACGCCGGGGATAACAGGCTGATCCCTCCCGAGAGTTCACATCGACGGAGGGGTTTGGCACCTCGATGTCGGCTCATCGCATCCTGGGGCTGAAGGCGGTCCCAAGGGTTTGGCTGTTCGCCAATTAAAGCGGTACGTGAGCTGGGTTCAGAACGTCGTGAGACAGTTCGGTCCCTATCCATCGTGGGCGCAGGAGATTTGAGAGGAGCTGTCCCTCGTACGAGAGGACTGGGACGGACGGACCTCTAGTGTGCCGGTTGTCGTGCCAACGGCAGCGCCGGGTAGCTATGTCCGGATCGGATAAACGCTGAAAGCATCTAAGCGTGAAACCGACCTCAAGATGAGATCTCCCGCAGGGTAACCTGCCTAAAGGCCCCTCCGAGACTAGGAGGTTGATAGGCCGGAGGTGTACGCGCAGTAATGCGTTTAGCCGACCGGTACTAATCGGCCGTGCGGCTTGATCGAGTTGTTTCGTTGCGCGCGCTCGCGCGGCGTGAATCGTCGCCCTCTACGGTTGTCAGCGTATTGCCCCGGCGTTGTTTCTTTCGGCCGGGGATCCGGTTTCCGGTGGTCATGGCGGAGGGGCAACACCCGTTCCCATTCCGAACACGGAAGTTAAGCCCTCCAGCGCCGATGGTACTGCATGGGAGACTGTGTGGAAGAGTAGGACGCCGCCGGATTATCTTGCGAGGGCTCCTGGTCGCGTTGTGCGGCCAGGAGTCTTTCTTTTTTCCCTCCCATGTGCCCGCTTGCCCATCGTCGCGCCAGGGTGTTACCGTTACGCAGTCTGTTCTCGCCAGTCACGGTCGGGAGTCCCGGGGAAGGGCCGCCATGGTCCTCAGAGGCTTCTGTTGTTCTTCTCGATGGCCATGGCGGATGGGGGAGCTTGAGCGGTGAAGAGTTATGACACGGCGGCGATCCGCAACTTCGCGATTCTCGGACACAGCGGCTCGGGGAAGACCTCCCTCGCGGAGGCGATCCTCTATGCGGTGGGCGCGACCACGCGCCAGGGGAAGGTCCAGGAGGGGACCTCTCTGCTCGCGCACACGGCGGATGAGGTCAAGCGTCAGATCAGCCTCTACGTCTCTCTCGCTCAGGCTGAGCACAAGGGGAAGAAGCTGAACCTCCTCGATTGCCCCGGCTACGCCGACTTCGTCGGCGAGGTTTACGCGGGTCTCTACGCGGCAGACGCGGCGCTCATCGTGGTCAACGCCGTCTCCGGAGTCGAGGGCGATACGGAGAAGCACTTCGATCTCGCCGTCGAGCTCGGCAAGCCGGTCTTCTTCGTCATCAACATGATGGACAAGGACCAGGCGAATTTCACCAAGTGCGCGGAGGCGATCCGCAATCTCACCGCCCACGCCGTTCCCCTCGTCCTTCCCATCGGCGCGGGGGGCGCTCTCGAAGGTGTGGCCAACACGCTGACCGGAAAGGCCACCCTGGGTGACTCGAAGAGCCCGCGCGAGAGCGACGCTCCCGGGGCGCTCGCAGGCCAGATCGACGAGACGCGGACGCAGATCACCGAGCTCGCCGCCGAGAGCGACGACGTCCTGCTGGAGAAGTACCTCGAGAGCGGGGCCCTCTCGCCGGAGGAGGTCTATCAGGGATTCCGCCGCGGCGTCGCGAAGGGGAAGATCTTCCCGATCCTCGCGGCGTCGGCAGACCGCAACATCGGCATCTCCGTGCTCGCCGACATGCTCACCGAGATCGGGCCCTCCCCGCTCGATGTCCCCGGCCCCCTCGGGATGAGGCCGGGTTCCGAGAGCGAGACGCCGATCCAAGGCGGGCCATCCGATCCGCTCGCCGCCATCGTCTTCAAGACGACCTCCGAGGTCCTTCCCCAGGACGTCTACTTGATCCGGGTCTTCTCCGGGTACGCGGAGAAGGGGATGGATGTCTATAACTCCCGGCGGGATCAGTCGGAGCGGATGAGCCAGATCTACAACTTCCTCGGCAAGGAGCGCTCCGACACCGACAAGATCGTCGCCGGCGACATCGGGGCGACGGTCAACCTGAAGTCGACCGGGACGAACGACTGCCTCTGCCTGCGCGAGAGCAAGATCGTCCTCAAGCCGATCCCCTTCCCGGAGGGGGTCCACGAGGTCTCGATCGCGCCCGCCCGCAAGGGGGACGAGGACAAGATCGGGAACTGGCTGAACCGGATTCAGGCCGAGGACCCGACGATCCGGGCCCGTGTCGAGTCGAGCCTGCACCAGACGATCCTCCGCTGCATGGGCGATCTGCATGTTGACGTGATCCTCGACCGGATGCGGCGTCGCGGCCAGGTGGAGGCGACGACATCCAAGCCACGGGTCGACTACCGCGAGACGATCCGGGGGAACGCGGATGTCTCGTACCGGCACAAGAAGCAGACCGGCGGCCGCGGGCAGTTCGCGGATGTCTCGATCAAGGTGGAGCCGCTACCCCGCGGGAGCGGACTCGAGTTCGTCGACGAGATCGTAGGGGGTGTCATTCCCTCACGCTTCATCCCTGCAGTCGAGAAGGGGGTGAACGAGAAGGTGCAGGAGGGAGTTCTCTGCGGCTATCCGGTCGTCGACATCAGGGTCCGCCTCCACTTCGGTGGCTACCACGATGTCGATTCCTCGGAGATGGCCTTCAAGATCGCCGCCTCGATGGCGCTGAAGGACGGCGTCGAGAAGGCGCAGCCCGTCCTGCTCGAGCCGATCAACAAGGTCGATGTCACGGTCCCGGACGATTACATGGGAGACGTGATGGGCGATCTGTCGAGCCGAAGGGGGAAGATCCTGGGGATGGACTCGGCCGGAAAAGGACAGAAGGTGACCGCGCTGGTTCCCGCGGCCGAGCTCTACCAGTATTCGACGAAGCTTCGCTCGATAACCCAGGGGCGCGCGCGCTACACCTTCCAGTTCGATCACTACGAGGAGGTGCCGCGCGAGCTGCAGGACAGGCTCGTCGAGCAGCTGCGGAAGGAACAGCAGGAGGGAAACGCCTAGCTCTCCCGGCGATCTGATGGCAGGGGGTGAGGAGTCATGAGCGGCCACTCCAAGTGGAGCACGATCAAGCGGAAGAAGGGGAAGGCTGACGCCGAGCGGGGCAAGCTCTTCACCAAGTTCATCAAGGAGATCACCATCGCCGCGCGCGACGGGGGCGGCGATCCGAAGGGGAACCCCAGGCTCCGCACTGCGATCGCAAACGCGAAGGCGCAGAGCATGCCGGCGGCCAACATCGAGCGTGCCATCAAGAAGGGGACGGGCGAACTGCCGGGGACCACGTACGAGGAGTATCTGTACGAGGGGTATGGCCCGGGAGGAGTCGCGATCCTTCTGCAGGTGCTGACCGACAACAAGAACCGGACGACGAGCGAGCTGAGGCACCTGATGACAAAGTACGGCGGGAACCTCGGAGAGGCCGGCTGCGTCGCCTGGATGTTCCATAACAAGGGCCTGATCACCGTCTCACGGGAGGCCGTGGCGGAGGACAGGCTCCTGGAGGTCGCGCTCGAGGCGGGGGCCGAGGATGTCGACAGCTCCGCCGGCGACATCTACGAAGTCTACGCGCAACCTGCGGACTTCGACCCCGTGCAGAAGGCGCTCGAGGAGGCGGGGATCCCCTCCCAGAGCGTGGAGCTGACCAAGGTCCCTTCGACGAACGTCTCTCTGGACGACGAGAAGACAGCGGAAGGATTCCTGAAGCTCCTCGAGTTCCTCGAGGAGCACGACGACGTGCAGAAGGTCTTCGCGAACTTCGACATCGCCGACGAGATGATGGAGAAGCTGCGGGGCTAGGCCCCGAGGCCGCGGCGTGCGGCTTTCCAGATTCCCCCTAGGGTGGGCGCTCAGAGGATGACACGGGCGCGAATCGTGCTGGGTCTCGATCCGGGAAGCAGGAGGACCGGATTCGGCCTTCTCGCTTCAGGTCCCGACGGCATCGAGCGCATCGCCAGCGGGGAGGTGCGGCTCGATACGGAGCGGGCCTTCGCGGAACGGCTCCCGGAGCTGCGCGAGAAGCTCCTCCGGCTCCTGCGGGAGCATCGCCCGCATGAGGCGGCGATGGAGACATGCTTCGTGGCGCGCTCGGTCCGCGCCGCCCTCGTCCTCGGCCATGTGCGCGGCGTCCTGCTCCTTCTCTGTCTCGAGTCCGGCCTGGATGTCTTCGAGTACGCCCCCGCCGAGATCAAGCGGGCCGTGACGGGGAACGGATCCGCATCGAAGACGCAGGTCGCGAGGATGCTCCCGCGCCTGATGATCGGACCGCCGGCGAGCCCCACGGAGGACGAGGCGGACGCCCTCGCGGCCGCCTACTGCCACCTGGTCCGTCCCGCAATAGCCCGCGCGAAACCGCTACGGGGGATTCCATGATCGAGCGCATCGAGGGGGAGTTCCTGGAAGTCGGCCCGGGCCACATCCTGGTGAACATGGGCGGCCTCGGAGTGCGCGTCCATGTTCCGCGGACCGTCGCGGAGCGGCTGGAAGGGTACGCTCGCGGGGTCCTCTGGACGCGCCTTCTGATCCGCGACGGCGACCCGCTGCTCTACGGATTTCTCGAGCCCGAGGAACGGCTCTGCTTCGATGCCCTCCTGGGCGTGAGCGGCGTCGGGCCGAGGATCGCCCTCGCGATCCTCTCCTTCATGGCCCCCGGTGTCCTCTTCTTGGAAGCGGAGCGCGGCTCCGTCGAGCAGCTCATGCTGGTGCCCGGCGTGGGAAGGAAGCTGGCAAGCCGCATCGTCCTCGAGCTGAAGGGGAAGATTCCCGCGAGCATGCTGCAGATCCAGGCCCCGACGCCCGATGCCGCAACCGCGGGGGATCTCTCGCTCGATGCGCTGCGCGCCCTGACGGCGCTCGGCTATCCTGCTGTGGAGGCGCGGGAGGCGGTCCGCCGGTTCCTTCAGTCCCGGGGCGAGGGGGGCGCGGCCCCGATCCTGGACGAGATCGTTCGCGGCGCTCTGCGGGGGCTGAGTGGACGGGTTGGCTAGTCCGCCCCTTCTGCCGCCGTCTCGCCCGACTCCTCCTCCTGCTGCCGGAACTCCAGGTCGTAGAGCTTCGAGTAGATCCCGCCCCGGCTGAGAAGATCGGCGTGCGTTCCCTCTTCGGCCAGCCGTCCCTTGTGCAGGACGAGAACTCGATCGACGTGGCGGATCGTCGAGAGGCGATGGGCGATGATGATGCTGGTCCTCCCATGCGTCAGCCTGCGCAGGGCCTCGCGGATGCGAAGCTCGGCTTGGGTGTCGACGCTCGATGTCGCCTCATCGAGGACGAGGATCCGCGGATCGCGCGCGAGGGCCCGCGCGAAGGCGAGGAGCTGCTTCTGGCCGACGGAGAGGATGTTCCCCCGCTCGCGAAGCTCCGTCTCGAGTCCTTCGGGGAGCGCGGAGAGGAAGTCGCGGGCCCTCACCACATCGATGGCCCTCTCGACGCTCTCGGGCCCGATCGATGGATCCCTGAGGCCGATGTTCCGAATCGCCGATCCCGAGAAGAGGAACACGTCCTGGGGGACGACCGCGATGCCGCGGCGCAGCGCCCCTAGATCCCACCGGCGCACGTCGACTCCATCGATGCTGATCATGCCGCCCCAGACGTCGTAGAAACGGACGAGAAGGGAAGCGATCGTCGTCTTTCCCGCGCCCGTGTGCCCGACAAGCGCGACCGCCTCGCCGGGCGAGACGCGGAGAGACAGATCGTGCAGCACGGGCTCCTCGCGCTTGTAGCCGAAGCGGACATGGTCGAGGACGATCTCTCCCGCTCCGACGAGGGGGATGCCGCTCGACTGCCGCGCTCCTTCGGGCGAGCGGATCTCAGGTTCCGTGTCGAGCAGCTCGAAGACACGCTCCGCGCTCGCCAGCGCTCCCTGGAGGACGTTGTATCGCTCCGAGAGATCCCGGATCGGACGGAAGAAGCGCTCGCTGTACTGGAAGAAGGCGACCAGGGAGCCGATCGAGAGGGTCGCATCGAGCACCCTGCTTCCCCCGTAGCCGAGGATGAGGGCGACGGCGATGGCGTCGAGGAGCCCCACGACGGGGAAGTAGACCGAGAAGGCCTGGACCGATTTGAGGAAGGCGTCGCGGTGCTCGGCGTTCAGGCGCCCGAACTGCCGCGCGCTCGCCTCCTCGCGCCGGAAGAGCTGCACGACGGCGATGCCGCTCAAGTGCTCCTGAAGGTAGGCGTTCATGGCGGCGACCTTGGCCCGGATCGTCGTGTACGCCTCCCGAACCCGCGCCCGGAAGAGGAAGGTCGCGACGGCGAGCAGCGGCACGACCAGGAAGCAGACGAGGGCGAGCCTCACGTCGAGCATCAGCATGGCGGTCACGATCCCCGCGATCAGCAGGAGATCCCCGAAGATCGAGACGACACCCGACGTGAAGAGGTCGTTCAGGGCCTCCACATCGCCGGTGAGGCGGGTCATGATCCTCCCGACGGGGTTTCGTTCGAAGTAGGAGATCGAGAGGGTCTGCGTGTGGCGGTAGAGCCTCCTTCGGAGATCGAACATGATCTTCTGGCCGAGGGCCTGCGTCGCGTGCATCTGCGCGTAACGGAGCGCGAAGACGGCGGCGAGCAGGGCGAGGTAGGCGAGCGAGAGCCGCAAGAGGCCCGCCGTGTCCTTCGTCCGGATGTAGCGATCGATCCCGATCTTCATCAGGAGGGGAAAGAGGAGCTCGGCGCCGGAGACGAGAATCAGAAGAGCGATCGCGGCGCCGAGGGCCCCCGCGTGCGGGCGGGCGATGGCGAGCAGGCGGGTGAAGAGCCGCCAATCGATCTGGCTGCGGTAGAGGGGTTCGTCGTCATGCTGCGGGGGCACGCTCGATCTCCTCCGTGAGTCTCTGCCGCCTCTCCATCGCCGCGTAGATCCCCCCCGACGCGATCAGCTCCTGATGGGTTCCCGCTTCCGCGACCAGGCCCTTCTCGAGGACGAAGATCCGATCCGCTTCGCGCACGGTCGAGATCCTGTGCGCGATCAGGAGCGTCGTCCGCCCGCGCCGGGAACCGCGCAGGTTCTCGAGCAGCTCGGCCTCCTTGATCCTGTCGACGCTCGAGAACGCATCGTCGAGGATCAGGACGGCCGGGTCGGCGAGCAGCGCCCGCGCGAGTGCCACGCGCTGGCGCTGCCCCCCCGAGAGGGTGATCCCGCGCTCGCCGACCCGGGTCTCGAGCCCCTGCGGGAACGTCTCGATGTCCCGGGTCAGGCAGGCCAGGGCGACGGCCTGCGCGATCTCCTCCTCCGAGGACTCGGGCCTTCCGATCGCGACGTTCGCCCGCACCGTGTCGGAGAAGAGGAAGGACTCCTGCGGAACCGCGGCGACGGCCTCCCGGAGCTCCGCGAGGTCGCGCCTCCTCGCATCGATGCCGTCGATCCGCACGGCCCCCGCGGAGGGATCGTGCAGGCGGGGGATCAGGCTCACCAGAGTCGTCTTTCCGGAGCCGGTCGCTCCCACGACCGCGACCGTCGATCCGGCGGGGATGGCCAGGTCGATCCCGCAGAGGACCTCCTCGCCTCCCGGCTCGTAAGAGAAGCGGACCCGCTCGAAGGCGATCTCGCCCCGGATCCGGGGGCCCCGGTCGGGCTCGGCCGGGCTCTCGATCTCCGGCGCGCTCCTCCTGATCTCGAGCATCCTCGCCATCGCCGCCTCGCCGCGCTGGATGATCGAGAGGACCCAGCCGAGCGCGATCACGGGCCACGTCAGGATTCCGAGATAGCCCAGGAAGGCGACGAACTCGTCGAGCCCGATCGAGCCGCGGATCACTCGCGTCCCTCCGGCCCAGAGGAGAATCAGCATCAAGAGGCCGATCAGGCTTCCAAGGATCGAGATGAAGAGGGCGCGATACCGGATCAGGCGGAACCCTAGATCCATGTACCTGCGGCCGAGGAGGTCGAAGTGGTCGGCCTCGAAGGCCTCCTGGGTGTAGGCCTGCAGGACCCGGACCCCGTTGATGTTCTCCTGCAGGGTGGCGGCGATGAGCCCCGCGTGATCCTGGACCGCGCGGCTGCGGCGGTGCATCTCGCCTGCGAAGTGGCGCACCAGGAAGGCGAGCAGCGGCAGCGGGGCGATCGCGAGGAGGGTCAGGATGGGATCCAGACGGATCATGAGCACGACGCTCGCCGCGACCACGGTCGCCGTGTTCATCCCGTACATGATCCCCGGCCCGAGGACATCGCGGACGGCGTTCAGGTCGTTCGTGGCGCGGGACATGAGATCGCCGACCCTCTGCCGGTTGAAGAACGACAGCGAGAGGGTTTGCACGTGGGCGAAGAAGTCGTTTCGGATCTCGTACTCGATCCGCCGGCTCGTCCCGATCAGGATGCGGCGCGTCAGGAAGAGGAAGATGCCGCCGCCGGCGGCGAGGCCGACCAGGCGGAGGGCATAGCGGTGCATTCCTCCTTCCGCGCCCGCCTCGAGATGCGCGATTCCGGAGCGCATCACCATCGGCATCGCCAGGCTGAAGGCGCTTGTCGCCAGCGTGCAGAGATAGCCGGCGAGGAGGGCCCGGCGGTGGCGGCGCAGCCAGGGCGAAAGCTCGCTGAGGTGGGGAAGCAGCGCGCGTATGGCCGATCGAAGGGACAAGGTCAGGTTTCTCCCATGAGCGGGGATTGTCTCCAATGCGCCCGTCCAAGGTCAACGCGCGGCGGGATCGCTCGCAGGATGCGCCCGCTTCGCCGGCCTGGCGACGATGCGCCGGCGCCGCGGGCGCGTCCCGCTATCATCCGCAACGGAAGGCAGGCGGCGGGGGCCTCCCTGGTGGGATCGTCTGGCCTGTGGTAGCCTCTCCTGCGAGCGATGGAAGGAGGGGCCCTTGACCCGCTCGCCTCTGATGGATCCGATCCCGCAGGAGCAGGAGCGCGCCTTCGAGACCGATCTGCGCCCGCGCAGGCTCGCGGAGTTCGTGGGGCAGGACCGGCTGCGGGGCAACCTCGATGTCCTGGTCAAGGCGTCGCGCCTGCGCGGCGAGCCGCTCGATCACATCCTGCTGACCGGTCCTCCCGGCCTGGGGAAGACCACGCTGGCCCTCTTGCTCGCCAGGGAGATGGAGGCGGAGATCCGCTGCACGAGCGGCCCCGCCCTCGAGCGGCCGGGAGACCTCGCCGGCATCCTCACCGCCCTCCCGCGCGGCGGCATCCTCTTCATCGACGAGATCCACCGCCTCCACAGGGTCATCGAGGAGTACCTCTACCCGGCGATGGAGGACTTCCGGCTCGACATCGTCCTCGACCGCGGTCCGGGCGCCCGCACCGTTCGTCTCCATCTCGAGCGGTTCACCATGATCGGCGCGACGACGAGGGCGGGGCTCCTGAGCGCCCCCTTGAGGGCGCGCTTCGGCTTCCACGGGCGGGTCGACTATTACGGCGTCGGGGATCTCGACACCGTCCTCGCGCGCTCCGCCGAGCTTCTCGGCGTGCCGCTCGCTCCGGAGGCCCGGGAGGAGATCGCGCGACGCTCGAGGGGAACGCCGAGGATCGCCAATCGCCTCCTGCGCAGGGTGCGCGACTTCGCCCAGGTCGACGGGACGGCGCGCATCGGGCGCTCAGACGCCGCCGCCACGCTGACCCGCCTCGACATCGACGAGATCGGCCTGGACGAGATGGATCGGAGGATCCTCGAGACGCTGATCCGGAAGTTCCGCGGCGGCCCCGTCGGTCTCGCGACCCTCGCGATGAGCGTGGGGGAGGAGCCCGACACGCTCGAGGAGGTTCACGAGCCGTTCCTGATCCAGCAGGGATTCCTCGAGCGGACCCGGTTGGGACGCCTGGCCACGGCGCGCGGCTACGCGATCGTCGGTGAGACGCCGCCGGGCAAGGAGAGCCCGGGGCTCTTCTCGTAGCCGTGGCGGATCTGCTGGCCCCTCTGGACGACATCGCGCGCTACGATTATCTCCTTCCTCCGGAACGGATCGCGCAGCGCCCCGTCTCGCCTCGCGAAGCCGCCCGCCTGCTCGTCCTGCCGCAATGCGGAAGCGGGATCGAGCACAGGCGCGTCGCCGACCTGCCTGAGCTGCTCCGCCCCGGAGATCTCCTCGTCGTCAACGAGACGCGCGTCGTGGCGGCGCGCCTGCTGGGTCGGATCGCGGGGCGCGACCGGGAGATCGAGATCCTCCTCACGCGCGAGGCGGCGCCAGGAATCTGGCTCGCGTGGGTCCGCCCCGCCCGCGCGCTGCGGGAAGGGGACCCGATCGAGTTCCCGGGACAGACGGCTCGGTTCGTCTTCCTCGGGCGCGAAGGGGAGACGGCGACCCTGCGGGTCGATGGAGAGATCGCCGACCTGATCGGCTCCTGCGGTCATGTTCCCCTCCCCCCCTACATCCGCAGGCCCGACGACGCGGCGGATCGGGAGGACTACCAGACGATCTTCGCGCGGCTGCCGGGGGCGGTGGCTGCGCCGACCGCCGGACTCCACTTCACGGAGCCGCTCGTCGAGGCCCTGGAGTCCCGGGGAATCGAGATCGCGCGGCTCTCCCTCCATGTCGGGCCGGGGACCTTCCGTCCGCTCAGGACGCCGGACTTGCGGGAGCATCGGGTCGAGTCCGAGTACTATGCGATCGAAGAGGGAGAGATGGATCGAATCGCCGGGGCCCGCCGCGCCGGAAGGCGGATCGTCGCCGTCGGGACTACGACCACCCGGGCCCTGGAGTCATGGGCCAGAAGCGAGTCGCGGGGCGCGGGGGCGCTCGCTGGCTGGACGGATCTGACGATCGTCCCGCCCTTCGCATTCGCGGCGGTCGATGTGCTGATGACGAACTTCCACCTTCCGCGGAGCAGCCTGCTGCTCATGGTCTGCGCCTTCGGAGGGCGCGATCGGATCCTCCATGCCTACCGAGAGGCGGTCGAGCGCGGCTATCGCTTCTATTCCTACGGCGACGCCATGCTGATCTTCGGCAGGGAGGGCTGAGGCGTGGAGTTCCGGATCACCGACGCCTGTGCGGGAACGGCGGGGCGCCGCGGCGAGATCGCTGTCGGCGGCGTCCGGTTCGAGACCCCCTGCTTCATGCCGGTCGGCACCCGGGCCTCGGTCAAGACGCTGACGCCGTGGGATCTCGAGGAGATCGGCGTACCGGTCGTTCTCGCGAATACCTATCACCTCTACTTGCGCCCGGGGCACGAGCGGATCCGGTCCCTGGGCGGTCTGCATCGCTTCATGAGCTGGCGAGGGGCGATCCTCACCGACAGCGGGGGCTACCAGGTCTTCAGCCTGGCCGACCTCTGCAAGGTCCTGCCCGACGGCGTCCGCTTCCGGTCCCATCTGGACGGCAGCGAACACTTCTTCTCGCCGGAACTCTCGATGGAGGTCCAGGAGGCGGTCGACTCGGACATCGTCATGGCCTTCGACATCTGCACCCCGTACCCCTCCAGTCGCGAGGCGGCGGCGCGGCAGATGGAGAGCACGCTCGCCTGGGCGGTCCGGTCGCGCGAACGATTCCTGGCGTCCGGGCGGCCAGGCCGCGGCCAGATGGGGATCGTGCAGGGGGGAGTCCACGCCGACCTCCGAAAGGAGTGCGCCGAGCGCCTTGTCAGCATCGGTTTCGACGGTTACGCTCTCGGCGGTCTGGCGGTCGGGGAGCCGGAGGCGGTCCGGTGGGAGATGGTGGAGCGGGGGGATCGCGACCTGCCGCGCGAGCGTCCCCGCTATCTCATGGGGGTGGGCCAGCCGGAGGAGATCCTCGAGGCCGTCGACCGCGGGATCGATCTCTTCGACTGCGTGCTGCCCACGAGGGGAGCGCGACACGGGACGGTCTACACGTTCGATGGGCGTTACACGATCGGAGCGAAGGTCCATGCCGAGGATCTCGGGCCTCTCGATGAGGGATGCGACTGCAGGGTCTGCCGCACCGTCAGCAGGGCCTACGTCCGCCATCTCTTTCAGGTGGGAGAGCTCCTGGGGCCGCGGCTGCTGAGTCATCACAACATACGCGCCTACATGAGGCTCATGGAGGGGATCCGCTCCTCGCTGCGCGAGGGAGGGTTCGCGGACTTCAAGCGCCGCATGCTGGAGCGGTTGCGCCCGGCCGCGGGGGAGACTCCCCGCGGGCCGCGGAAGCGAGAGGAGAGCTGATGGAGCGGTTTCTCGTAGGGGTCGCCCAGGCCCAGCAGCAGGAGGGCGCGCGGGGCGCGGGGGGAGGGTCGCAACAGCTTCTGAGCACCCTCTTCGTCCTGGGTTCCTTCATCCTGATCTTCTACTTCCTCCTCATCCGTCCCCAGCAGAAGAGGCAGCGCGAGTCGGCGAAGATGATCGCGGCGCTCAAGCGCGGCGATCGCGTCCTCACCTCCGGCGGCTTCTTCGGCACAGTCTGGGACGTCAAGGACGACATCGTCGTCCTGAAGCTCGCCGAGGAGGTCAAGGTCGAGGTGGCGAAGTCGGCCGTCCAGGCGGTCGTTTCCAAGTAGTGCGCATCCTCTTCTTCGGGACGCCGGCCTTCGCGATACCCTCCCTGGAGGCGCTCCTCGATGGCCCCGACGACCTGGTCGGGGTCATCAGCCAGCCCGATCGCCCCCGCGGCAGGGGACAGAAGCCCGAGGAGACGCCGGTCGCGCGTCGATCGCGCGAGGCGGGCGCGCTCGTCCTGCAGCCCGAGAAGCTCCACGAGGAATCGACCCTCGCGATCCTGCGTGGCCTCTCGCCCGAACTGATCGTCACCTGCGCGTTCGGCCGGCTCCTGCGCCGGCCGCTCCTCGATCTACCGCCTCTCGGATGCCTGAACGTCCACGCCTCCCTTCTGCCGCGCCACCGCGGCGCCTCCCCGATCGCCCGCTCGATCCTGGAGGGGGACGCCTGGTCGGGGATCACGATCTTCCGCCTGGACGAGGGGATGGACACCGGTCCGATCCTGATCCAGCGCGCGGAGCGGGTGCTTCCCGACGACACCGCCGAGACGCTCGGCGCGCGGCTCTCGCTCCTGGGAGGCGTCGTTCTCAAGGAGGCCTGCGAGCTGATCCGCGAACGCCGGGACGTCTACGCGCCGCAGCCCGCGACGGGGGCGACCAACGCCCCGCCTCTCGAGAAGGAGGATGGCCTCATCTCATGGTCTCGTCCCGCCGATCAGATCGAGCGATTCGTCCGCGCCATGATCCCGTGGCCGGTCGCCGCGACGAGCGCGAAGGGGCAGCCGCTTCGCGTCCTCCGGGCCGACCTCGTCGATCTCGTCCCGCGCGAGCGCCCGCCCGGCTGCCTGCTCTCGATCGCTCCCGCGCCGATCGTGGCCGCGCTCCCCGGCTGTGTGCGGCTCCGCCGCGTCCAGCCCGCCGGACGCAGGGAGATGGACGCGGGGGACTGGATCCGAGGGGCGCGTCTCGCGGAAGGCGAGCGCTTCGGTTGATGCGATGACCCGAAGCGGAGGAGATCCGACGGGAGAGGGGAAAGCGGGAGAACGCTCCTCCCGGGACATCGATCCCGTCCGCCTTGCGGCCTTCGGGATCCTGCACCGCAGCGCGCGGGGAAGGCGGTCGATCGACAAGGCGCTCCGGCTGGCCGCGGCCGCGCACGAGGAACGCGATCGCCGGTTTCTCTGGGCCCTCGTGGTCGAGACGCTCCGCTGGCGGGCCCGCCTCGATGCGGTTCTCGAGCCGCTGCTCCATCGACCGCTCATGAGTCTCGACCCGTCCGTGCGGATCCTGCTGGAGATGGCCGCCTGCCAGGTGTGCGTCCTCGATTCGATTCCTCCCCACGCCGTCGTGGACGAGGCGGTCCGCCTCGCCGCCAAGGTCGCTCCCTCCGGTGCGGAGAGGATGGTCAACGCCGTGAGCAGGCGGCTCACGCAGGACGGCGCCGCGCGCTGGGCCCTGGTGGGCGGCGCGTCGGATCCGGCCCAGTGGTGCGTCGCGCACAGCCATCCGCGATGGCTTGTCGACCGATGGCTGCAGCGCTGGGGAGAAGAGAGGACGTTGTCGGTCCTCCGCTGGAACAACGAGCACGCGCCGGTCTGGCTGCGCGCGCGCCGCGGAGGCAGGGCCCCGGAGGGAGAGCGCGGGTGGGTGGCCGACACCTATCGGATGCCGCGATCGTACCGGCCGGCGGACGATCCGAGCTTCCTGTCCGGCGAGTGGACGGCGCAGGATCCGGGCGAGACGCTGGTCGGGCTGCTTCCCCCCGAGACCCCCGACGGATGGCTCATCGACCTCTGCGCGTCGCCGGGGACGAAGACGACGCATCTCGCCGAGCGATTCGGCGCGGGCCGCGTCCTGGCCATGGACAGGAGGCGCTCGCGCATGGTGAGGCTCAGGGAGACCCTGGCGCGGACAGGCGATCGATGCCCCCTGATGGTCGCCGATGCGCTGGCCCTTCCCCTGCGCCCCGGAATCGCGGCGGGGGTCTTGCTGGATGCCCCGTGCAGCGCCCTCGGTGTCCTGCGTCGCCGGGTCGACGCCCGATGGAATGTCAGGGAGTCCGATCTCCTCCGCCACCGGGACGAACAGATCCGCATGCTGGACGCGGCGGCCGGCCTCGTTCGCAGGGGCGGCTGGCTCCTCTACAGCGTATGCTCGACCGAGCCGGAGGAGACAGACGACGTGAGGGATCGCTTCCTGGCGCGCCACCGCGGGATCCGGCCGCTCACGATCCCGATCGCGACTCCGGAGGATGTGGAGAAGGGGGACGGGTGCCTGAGAATTCTGCCCGGGCAGGGAGCGTGCGACGGGGTGTATGCTTCCCTGTTCCGATGCTGAGGCGAGGCGAGTGAAAGGTCTGAAGCTCATGGGCAGGCTGCCGGGTGGCGGCGTCCGAAACCGCACGCCCCGGCGGTTGCTCATCGTGGCGCAGCTTCTCGCCGGTCTCGTCCTGGGCGTGGTCCTCTTCGACCGGCTCCTCATGCCTCTCGTCGTCCGCCAGGGGGCGATCGCGACCGTTCCCGACCTGCGCGGCAAGGCGCGGCCGGACGCCGAGCCCGCGCTGTCAGAAGCGCGCTTGCGGCTGGGCAACCTGGTCGAGGTGCCCGACCGCGCGGCGAAGGCGGGAGAGATCCTCTCGCAGGATCCGCCGCCCGGGGCCGTCGTGCGCCGGGGCCGCGTCGTCAATCTCCTCGTCAGCAGCGGGGCCCCCGTCCGCGAGATCCCCGACTTCGCCGGAAGGACCGTGCGATCGGCGCGGCTCGATCTGGGGCAGCTCGGGCTGCGGCAGGGAGCGATCCTCGTCCTCCCATCCGAGACGGTCCCCGAGGGGCAGATCGTCGGAACCCATCCGGGGCGCGGCGCGCTCGCCAAGCCCGACGCGGTTGTCGACTTCCTCGTGTCCGGCGGAACGAGGCGAAGCCTCTATCTGATGCCCGACCTTCGAGGCCGTCCGATCGAGGAGGCCTGCGCGATGCTGGGCGCGGGCGGGATCGTCGCGTCCCCTCCTGACGAGTCGCGGGGGGCGTTCGTGATGGAGCAGAGCCCGCCGGCGGGAGAAGCGATCGCGTCGGGCGAGCGTGCGCTTCTCTATTGACCGGAGGTTTGCGGGCATGAAGGCGAGTAGGTCGGCCGCTGAGCGCCAGAGAGTCTGGGCACGGATCCGGGGAGAGGCGCTGATCGCTCCGTCCCTCTTGAGCGCCGACTTCGTCCATCTGGCGGATGAGATCAAGACGATGGAGGAGGCCGGCGCGCAGCTGCTCCACCTCGACGTGATGGACGGCCACTTCGTCCCCAACATCACCTTCGGCCCCGCCGTGGTCGCTTCCATCCGGGGCCAGACCGATCTCTGGCTCGACGCGCACCTCATGGTGACCGACCCGGGGGCGTTTCTTCTTCCCTTCGCGGAAGCGGGGGCGGACAGCGTCACGATCCACGCGGAGGCGACGGCCGATCTCGCGCGGATCCGTCAAGACGCCGACAGGCTCTCGATCGTCCTCGGGCTCGCGATCCGGCCCGATCGGCCCGTCGCCGGGACTCTGGCCTCGATCGGGGGTCTGTTCGACCTGATCCTGGTCATGACCGTGATGCCCGGCTACGGGGGGCAATCCTATATGGAAGGGTCGAGCGAGAGGATCCGTGAGGCCGCCGCCTTCTGCGCCGCATCCCCCCGGCGGCCGGTTCTCGAGGTCGACGGGGGGATCAGGAGCGGCACGGTCTCGGACGCCGCGGCGAACGGCGCGAACTGGTTGGTCGCCGGCAACGCCATCTTCC
Organism: Candidatus Eisenbacteria bacterium; assembly: GCA_016867495.1. NCBI lineage: Bacteria > Candidatus Eiseniibacteriota > Candidatus Eiseniibacteriota bacterium. Next base: position 25,513 of record VGJL01000019.1, read on the forward strand.
GCGATCCCAACCCGTTCCGGGCATTCAGGAGCCTGCAGGCGGAGGTGGGTGGCGTGGCCCGCGGCCCCGGACGGCCCGCCTCCTAGGCCCCCCTGACTCTTGTTCCGCCCCACGATCCTCTGGTATCGTCGAATCTTCGCCGTGTCGACCCGCGTCTGAACGGCTCCTGAGGACCATGTTTGAACAGCTGACGGGGCGTCTGGAGGAGATCTTCCGCCGCCTCCGGGGGCAGGGCGTTCTCACCCCTGAGAACATCCGCGAGACCCTCCGGGAGGTGCGTCGAGCCTTGTTGGAGGCGGATGTCCACTACGAGGTCGCCCGCGGCATCGTTCGCGAGGTCGAGCGCAGGGCGGTCGGCGAAGAGGTTCTTCGAAGCCTGAGTCCGGGGCAGCAAGTGATCCGGGTCGTCCACGAGGTTCTGGTCGAGACGCTTGGCGGCAAGGCCCGGCCCCTGGAGGCGAGCGGAGAACTTCCGACGCGCCTGCTGGTCGTGGGGCTCCAGGGCTCCGGGAAGACGACATTCGCGGCGAAGCTGGGCCAGCACTTGAAGGAGAGGAAGCAGATCTCGTTGCTCGCTGCCTGCGATCTGGCGCGGCCGGCGGCGGTGGAGCAGCTCGAGAGCCTGGGGCGCTCGATCGGGGTGAAGGTTCACGTCGATCGAGCGAGCGGCGATCCGGTCCTGGTCGCGACCGCGGCCCTGAAGGCGGCGAAGGAGTCGGCGGCCGACTTTCTCATCGTCGACACGGCGGGCCGACTCCACGTCGACGCCGACCTGATGGAGCAACTGCGGCGCGTGCGGGAGGCGGTCGCTCCGCATCAGACGATTCTCGTCCTTGATGGGATGGCGGGACAGGAGGCGGTTCCCGTGGCCGCCGCCTTCAAGGAGCAAATGCCGATCGATGGCCTCGCGCTCACCAAGATGGATGGAGACGCCAGAGGGGGAGCCGCCCTCTCCGTGCGGGCGGCGACGGGGATTCCGATCTTCTTTCTCGGGACGGGCGAGAAGACATCGGCCCTCGAGATCTTCCATCCGGACAGGCTCGCCTCGCGCATCCTGGGCATGGGCGATCTGCTCTCTCTCGTGGAGAAGGTCCAGGCGAGCGCGGATCTTGAACGGGCGCGCAAGATGCAGGAGCGCCTCGAGCGGAGGCAGTTCACGCTCGAGGATTTCCTGGAGCAGCTTCGCCAGGTGAAGCGGATGGGCCCCCTGGAGGATCTTGTCCGGATGATCCCGGGGGCCTCCAAGGCTCTGGTGGGCGGGGCCAGCCTGGATGAGCGGCAGATCGGCAAGGTGGAAGCGATCCTGCAATCGATGACGCCGCGGGAGCGGGAGCGCCCCGAAACGATCGATGGGAGCCGCCGGAGGCGGATCGCACAAGGGAGCGGCACCGTCGTGCAGGATGTGAACCGAGTCCTGCGAGATTATCAGTTGATGAGGCGGCTCCTCCAGCAGGCCCGCAAGGGCAAGCGGAGGGGGATGCCGAGGCTCGGGGGCTTCTAGATGTCGACCCGGGGCGCCTCAGATTCTACGCGCCAGAGGCCCCGGGATGGACTAGGATGGACTGGGACAGTCACGAAGGAGGACAAGACGTGTCGGTTGTGATTCGCCTGCAACGGGCGGGGGGAAGGAACAAGCCGAGCTATCGGATCGTGGCGGCGGACTCGAGATTCGCCCGCGACGGACGCTTCATCGAGAAGGTCGGCTACTACAATCCACTGAAGGATCCGGCGGAGCTCAGCATGGAGGTCCCCAGGATCCACGATTGGGTCTCGAAGGGCGCGAGGCTGTCCGAGACCGTGGAGTTGCTGCTCAGGCGCTTCGAGGAGCGCCAGCGGTCGCAGGATCGCCCGGATTCAGGCTCGTAGGGGGAGACAGGGTCGCCTCTGAGACTTCGTGGGCAAGCCCGGCGCAGCGATCTTAGTTCCCGCGGAAGGAAGGTCAAGATGAAGGAGATGATCGAATACATCGCGAGGCGCTTGGTCGATCGGCCCGAGGAGGTCGACGTCCAGGAGGTCGCGGGGGAGAAGACGACCGTCTACGAACTCCGAGTCGGGGACGGGGATCTGGGCAAGATCATCGGAAAGCACGGGCGGACGATCCGCGCGATTCGAACGCTCCTGGCTGCGGCCGCGACAAAGGAAAACAAGAGGGCGGTTCTCGAGATTCTGGAGTAGGCCCGGTGGGGGCGAGGCCCGCCGCGGACCGGCTCGTGATCGTCGGGCTCGTCCGCAGGCCGATCGGGCTGCGCGGCGAGGTCAGTGTCGAGCCCACCGGGGATCGCCGGGATCGATTCTCCCCGGGAACGACGCTCTGGGTCGACGACATCGCGGATCCCCTGAAGATCCGAGCGAGCAGACCGTACAAGGACGCGGTCGCCGTGGTCTTCGAGGGGATCGATTCTGTGGAGGCTGCCGGGGCCCTGCGCGGCGCCGCCCTCAAGATCGCGGCCGATGACCTGCCCCTACTCCCCGAGGGAACCTACTATCACTACCAGTTGATCGGGTGCGAGGTGCTCGACGCGGACGGGGAGTCGCTCGGCCGGGTCGGCTCGATTCTCACGACGGGGAGCAAC
>VGJL01000020.1 GCA_016867495.1 Candidatus Eisenbacteria bacterium
GGCCTAAGTACTCCAGCCCGAAAGTTCGATGACGTATTCCATACCTCCTCAGGCGACCTTGGTCGCCTCCAGGTCATGGGCGTGGAGGCGCACGAGGAGGCCGGCCAGGTCCTGGCGGGTGAACCTCCACTGGAAGGGGCGAGCCACCTGCTCGTAGTGCTCCTGGAAGCGAAGCAGGCAGTCGCGCAACTTCCTGAGAGAAGCGAAGTCGTTCGGTGTGAGCACCTTGCGCTCTACAACGGAGAAATAGATCTCCACTTGGTTCAACCAGCTGGCATGAATGGGAGTGTGGACGGGGATGAGGGTTGGCCAGCGGCCCCGGAGGCGCCCGTCCGACTTGGCCCCACGATGGGAGGCATTGTCCATGATCCAGAAGACGCGGCTGGCCGATCGGTAGGGCTCCTGCCTCATGACCTGGGCGACCAGCCGCCGGAAGGGAGCGATGCCGGTCTTGTGTTCGCAGCGACCGAAGATCTTGGCTCTGCGAACGTCCCAGGCTGCCAGGTACGCCCAGGCCCCCCTGCGTTCGTACTCGTGCTCGACCCGCATCGGCACGCCGGGTCCCGGGGGGCGAGAGGGGTGAATCCGCCGGCGAGCCTGGATGCTCGTCTTCTCGTCGGTGGAGATCACGAAGTCCCCGGCTCCGAGTGGGCGGCCCTCCCAGAGGCCCGCGTACAGGTCGAGGATACGCCCGGCCTTGGCTTCGAAGTCGGGGTCGCGTGGGAAGATCCAACTCCGATGGCGCCACGGGCGGATGGCATCCTCATCGAGCCAGCGCCACAAGGTCGTCTCGCCGATGGAGGCGACAAGACCGCGGCGCAGGATCTCCCCTTTGAGCTCGGCAATGCTGTAGCGGGACAGGGGAAGCCCGGCGTTGCTTGGAGGTTCGCAGGCCAGGGACTTAACGGCGACGATGACCCCGGGGGGGAAAGCGGGGAGGCCGACCGCCCCGAGGCTGTTCTTCGAGTCCGGCCAGGCGTTGCTCGAAGAAGCGCTTGCGCCACTTCGAGACGACCTGGCGGGGCGTGTCCAGGCGAGTCGCGATCTGCTCGTTGGCCAGGCCTTCGGCGGCATAGAGGACGATCTTGGCTCGGATGACATCTCGATACGATGACGTATATTTCCGGGCTAGTGCTTCCAGTGTTCTTCGCTCCTCCAGCTCGAGCATGATGGGGAATGGGCTTGTTCTAGGCATAGAACCTCCTGGGAGAACCAAGAGGATGCTAGACAACCGGGCCGGTAGAAGCAAGATCTATACGTCATCGTATTTATGGAAACCGGTACTAAGGGGCGGGATCGGGGATCTCGCCGAACTCGAAGCCGATCTGCTTGAGGTGCTCCACGGAGGGGTCCCACTCCTCGTCGTCCACCTCGAGGGCGATCAGGCACGAGAGGTCGGCCGCCTTCAACGCGTCGAAGACCGGCTCGTATCCGACGACCCCGTTGCCGCAGGCTTGATGAAGATCGTCCTGCCCGTCGTTGTCGTGGAAGTGGAGCATCACGATCCTGTCGCTGAACGACTCGATCCACTCCTCGGGCGCCATCCTGGAGAAGCAGGCGGCGTGCCCGAGATCGGCGCAGAAACGAAGCCAAGGGGAGTTGATGGTCGCCAGGATCTCCTTCAACATCTCGCCGTCGGGCTCGTAGGTGTTCTCGATCGCCAGGACGATCTCCTCTTCCTCGGCGGCGCGCACGATTTCCTGGAGACTGTCGATGACGCGGTCCCTCCACTCGACTCGGCGCCTGGGCGGGATGTGGGTGCTGTAGCCGGCGTGCAGGACGGCGACCCGCGCGCGCAGGTCGGCCGCGATCTCGAGCCCGAACTGCAGGGAGTCGCGCGCGTACTCGTGCACCTTGGGGTCGCGGCTTCCGAAGTGCAGATCGACGTAGGGAAGATGGCAGGTCACCGGGATCTCCTCGTCGGTGAGGATCCTCCGGAAGCTCTCGATCTCGCGGAACGGCACGTCGCGATTGAACTCCATGTCGGAGAGCATCAGGTCGAGGCCGAACCCCTGCGCGTGGAGCGGCGGGAGCATCTCCCCCAGCGTAGGCAACGACGCGGCGTTCAGAGTCTTCTGCTTGTGCAGTCGGAATTTCAAAGGACACCCCTCCTCTGGCCACGCGCGTTCGGCGAAACGCCCCTCCCCGCGGGATGGGAAGCCGGTCCGTTGGCGCGATGACGATCCGGGGACATCTGCTAGGAGGACCTCATCTTGCGGATTTCCTCCGTGAGGATGGGAACGATCTCGAAGAGATCGCCGACGATCCCGTAGTCGGCGGTCTTGAATATGGGAGCGTCGGGGTCCTTGTTGATCGCGACGATGCAGCCGCTCGTGCGCATACCCGCCAGGTGCTGGATGGCGCCGCTGATCCCGCAAGCGATGTAGAGCTTGGGCGACACGGTGGTTCCCGTCTGCCCGACCTGATGCTGGTGATCGATCCACCCGGCGTCGACGGCGGCCCGGCTCGCGCCGACGGCCCCGCCCAGGCTGCCGGCGAGATCCTTGATGAGCGCGAAGTTCTCCGGCCCCTTGAGACCCCTTCCTCCGGAGACGATGATCTCGGCCTCCTGGAGGTCGACGGCGTCGCCGACCGACTGCAGAAGGCTCGCGACGCGGGCGCGCAGCGAGAGGGGCTCCTCCTGAGCGGAGAGAGGGACGACCTCGCCCGTCCTCGATGGATCGGGATCGGGCATGGGACAGGCGCCCGGCCGGACAGTGACGGCCCGGGCCCCGTTTCCGCGCGCGCGGAGGGTGGCGAACGCCTTGCCGCCATAGACGGACTTGACGGCGCTCACGGATCCGTCCGAGGCGATCTCCACCGAAAGCGCCTCCGGAATCAGCGGAACGCCGATCCGGGCGGCGAAGCGAGGAGCGAGATCCCGACCCATCGCCGTCGCCTGGAAGAGGACGATGGAGGGGTTGCTCGAGCGGTAGGCCGCCTCCACCAGGGCGGTGTAGCCGGCGGAGTTGTACATGGAGAGGCCGGGATGGTCCGCCGCGTGGACGCGATCGGCTCCCCGAGCGATGAGCGCGGCCGCGCAGTCGCCGAGTCCCGAGCCGATCAGGACCGCGTGGACTTTCCCGTCAGGCGCGAGCCTCCGGGCGAGGCCCAGACACTCGTGGACGCTCCTCTTGAACTTGCCATCCCGCTGCTCAGCGAATACGAGAACGTCCATCCGCCATCCCCTCCCTAGACGAGCTTTCTTTCCTCGCGCAGACCCTTGAGAACCGCGAGGACCGATTCGCGCGCCTCTCCCTTGAAGACCTGCCCCGCCGTGCGCGCCGGAGGAGGAACGAGCTTCGCGATCTCGAGCTGCGATCCCGCCGCGCCGTGAGCGGCCAGATCGATGGCGAGACCGGCGGCGGTCAGCTCCTCGATCGGCTTCTTCTTGGCCTTCATGATCCCCGGGAGGCTCGGGTACCTCGGCTCGTTCAGCCCCTTGTTCGCGGTCAGGACGGCGGGGAGCTCGACCTCGACAAGCTCCGTGGCCCCCTCGATCTCCCGGTGGACCTTGAGATGACGCTCGTCCGTCCAGTCGATCTTCGTCGCGACGGAGACATGAGGGAGTCCGAGGATCTCGGCGACCGCCACGCCCGTCGCGTGGTTCTCGACGTCGATCGAGATCTTCCCGAAGAGGATCAGGTCCGCCCCGAGGGGGCGGATCGCGGAGGCGAGGATCTGGGCCGTGCCGTGGGAGTCGGATCCGGTCAGCGCCTCCTCCTTGAGGATCAGGGCGCTGTCGGCCCCCATCGCGAGGCAGGTCCGCAGGGCCTCTTCCACTTTCCCCGCGCCGAGGGAGAGGACGGTCACGCTTCCACCGAACTTCTCGCGGACCCTCAGGGCTTCCTCGATGGCGTACTCGTCGTACGGGTTGATCACCATCTCGAGGCCCGTCCGGTCGATGGTGCGGCCGTCGGCGGAGACCGCGATACGGGCCTCCGAGCTCGGAACCTGCTTCATACAGACGACGACATGCATCCGCACCTCCCGCGGCAAACGACGCAATCCACCCTCCCCGGCACGGCGTAAAAACGCCGTCCCGGGTCCCCGAGCCGCAACAACACCGTCGGGGCGGGAAAGCTACCAGGCACGCTATCAGACTCCGGGAGGCGGGGGCAAGGGCAAAACCGGCAGGCGGGGCGGTCTAGGGCGAGAGCGCAACCCCCACGATTTCTCTCAGTTGCGCCTCATCCACGACACGCTGCCCCGGACCGGCGGAGATGCGGAAGAGATCAGCCGGCTGCTCGGGGTCCTCGCGGGGGCCCAGGAGACGAATCTCGATCGATTCTTTCGCCCCTTGCGATTCCAGACGAATCCGATCAGGAACCCGGGCCGTCCCCACCCGCCTCGCCCCGAACCGTCTCGCCCGCAGGACGATCTCCCCTTCATGGTTCCTCCAGAGGATCTCGGTGATTCGCGCGCAATCGTTCGAGAGCCGGACCTCGACCCATGAGAGCGGCTCGCCTTCCCCCAACCGCCCCAGCAGCGTCCAGCCGGACGGGGTCCTCTCGAGATGCGGGTCGGCGATCCGCTCGATCAGCGCGACGGGGCAGAGAATCGAGAGAAGCTCTCCGGCTCCCGGGACAGCGAGGCTTCCGTCGAACGCGTCCGCGCCGCCGCTCCAGAAGGCCCCGGCACGAGGCAGACTGACGAAGGCGGAGTCCTCCCGGACCGCCAGGGTGACGATCGGAACGAAGAGGCCCGCCCGCGCCTGGATGCGGATCCTGTCGGGCCAGCTCGCGCGCATCGCACCGCTCAAGCGCGTGGACGACGCGCCGCCTCGATCGACTGAGATCTCCAGATCGGCCCGCAGGCCGCTCGGGCATCCGCTCTGCTCGAGGGATCGGGCGACTCGCCTCCCTCCTTCCCCTCCTGGCTGCAGATCGGGAAGAAGCGGTCCGCGCGGGGCGCAGCCCGCCGCGGCGATGGCGAGGAGAAGCGAGGCGGTGAAGAGGCGGCGCGAGGCGCGCCCGCGGGATCGCGCGCCGGGATTCAGGATTCGTATTCCTGCGGGCGCTTGCCGGCCGCCAGGATCGAACAGGCCTCGATCGGATTCATCCCAAGCTCGCGTATCCGCTCGACCAGCTCGGGGCTCCCGGCGCCCGGGTTCACGAAGATGTCGCGGACGCCCTTCGCGCTCGCGTGATCGATGACGCCCAGCCCTGCTTCCGGCGGCAGATAGAGGCTCATCGTCGAGGCCGTCCCTGGGATGTCGGAAACCGATGCGTAGCAAGGAATCCCCTCGACGACCTTCTCACTGGGGTGGACGGGATAGACCGTCCACCCGAGGTCGCGATAGGCACGGACCGCCTTGTTCGCGAACTTCCCCCTGTTGCTGGAAGCGCCCACGATGATGATGCTCTTCCGCTCGCCGACTGCCCCGGCCATCGATCCCTCCCCGGCGGCGCGCCCCTTGCATCCCGGCATCGATCTCGCGGAGACTTGGCGCTCGAGCCGGGAGATTCCGTCACAGGATATCGGAGCGGCGCGGCCATGTCATCCCCGGGCCAGGGGCCTCGCTGGAGACGCATCTTCAGCCAGCGCGGAGGATGGAGCGAGACGAATGCCGGCGAGTCACGTATGGCGATCGACGCGGACGATCGACGAGGTCCAGGACCTCCTTCTGGGCCAGGCCGCTCTCTTCCGCCCCAGGCGCCCGGGCCTCGACACGCCCTTGGCGAGGATCCCCTTCGCCTTCATCGATGTCGAGACGACCGGCCTCCTCCCCGAGCAGGGGGATCGCGTCGTCGAGATCGCGGCCCTGCGCGTGGAGCCCGGGGGAGAGGAGACTCGCTTTCTGGAGCTGCTCAATCCGGAGCGCGATGTGCCGGAGCAGGCGCGCAGGCTCCACGCGCTGCGCCCTCGCCAGCTGAGTCGCTGCCGGACTTACCCCGCGGCCGCGCCCGCGCTGGAGAGGATCCTCGATGGCGCGGTCTGGGTCGGCCACAACGTCGGCTTCGACATCGGCTTCCTGCGCGCCGAGTCGGCGCGGGCCGGCAGGACCCTTCATCCCGCCTGGGCTCTTGACACGCTCCTTCTCTCCCGGCGATGGCTGAGCCTCCGGCGAAACAGTCTCGACGCGGTCGCGGAGCATCTCGGGATCCGCAAGCGCAGTCCGCACAGGGCCCTCGACGATCTGCTGACCACCAAGGAGGTCCTGACCCTGCTGATCTCCAGGATCGATCCGAGTCCGGAGACCCTCGAGGATCTCCTCAGGGCAATGCTCCCCATGGAAAGAGGCGGCGCATGAGTGACGACCCCAGGAACGGGCTCCTCACATGGATCGAGATCGATGAGCAGGCGCTCGTCGACAACATCGGCGGGTTCCGCAGGCGCCTCGCTCCCGGGGTGCTCCTTCAGGCCGTCGTCAAGAGCAACGCCTACGGACACGGACTCGAGCAGGTCTCCCGCATCGCGGCGCGGTGCGGCGCGGATGGCTTCGGCGTGCACACCGTGGAGGAGGCCGAGGCGCTGGCGTCTCTCGGCCTCGGCCGCCCGATCCTCATCCTGGGGTACATCGCCCGCGCTCATGCGGCGCGCGTCGTCGGATCGGCCGCGGAGGCGACCGTCTACAATCCCGAGACCCTCGAGGCTCTCTCGGCGGCGGCCGCGGCCGCGGGCAAGAAGATCCGGTGCCACCTGAAGATCGAGACGGGGGTCCATAGACAGGGAATCCCGGCGGAGGAGATCGATCCCTTCCTCGATCGGCTGCTGTCCTTGCCCCATCTCATCCCGGCGGGCGTCTCGACCCACTTCGCGAACATCGAGGACACGACCGACCACAGCTATGCCATGAGGCAGCTCGAGGCGTTCCGCGCCGCCGCGGACCGCGTCCGCTCCAGGGCGCCCGGCGCGATGCGCCACTGCGCCTGCTCCGCGGCGGTCCTCACGATGCGCGAGACCTTCTTCGAGATGGTCCGCGTCGGCATCGGGCTCTACGGGCTCTGGCCGTCCAAGGAAACGCTGCTCTCCTGCTTGCTCGAGGACGCGGAACCGGCGCCGCTGAGGCAGGTGATGACCTGGAAGGCCAGGATAGCCCAGATCAAGAGCGCCGCGGCGGGAGCCTACATCGGTTACGGCTGCACCTACCGGGCGACCCGGCCGACCCGGCTCGCGGTCTTGCCGATCGGCTACGCCGACGGCTACGACCGCCGCCTGTCAGGGATCGGCCATCTTCTGATTCGCGGCCGCCGCGCTCCCGTCCTGGGTCGCATCTGCATGAACATCGTGATGGCCGACGTGACCGACATCCCCGAGGCGCGCCTGGAGGACGAGGCGGTCCTGATCGGAAGGCAGGGCGCGGAGGAGATCGCAGTCTCTCAGGTCGCCCAGCAGTGCAACACCATCGCCTACGAGATCGTCGCCCGGATCGCGCCCCAGATCCCGCGGCTCGTGGTCGGCCGGCGGCCCGCAGCGACCGAAGACGACGGCTAGACGCATTTGGCTGGATCTGAGAAGCGAGCAGGCGCGCCGCGAGGCCCGGCGCCCCCCGAACCTAGCCGGGTCGAGCGGATGCGCCAGGCGAGCGTCTCGGATGCAGCCAAACCGCTCTAGGAGACAGGCGAGCCGGGCGGTATCTCCGACGCCGGAGCGAGAACCACCACCCGATCCCCGCCGCTCGCGGCCAGCAGCATCCCGTGGGACCATTCCCCCCGCAGCTTGACCGGTTTCAGGTTCGCGACCACGACGATGCTCTTTCCGAGGAGATCCTCGCTCCGGTAGTAGGGAGCGATCCCGGCGACGATCTGCCGTTCCTCTCCCCCGATGTCGATCGCCATCTTGAGCAGCTTGTCGGCGTTCGGGTGGGGTTCGACGCGCAGGATCCTCGCGGTCCGCAGGTCGAGCTTCGCGAAGTCCTCGATCGTGATCTCCGGCTTGGGCGACTGGGGCTGGCTCATTGTTCCTCCCTCGTGTCGATCCTCTTTCTCTTGCCGTCCTCGCGCTCGAGGAGGCGCGCGTACTTCATCCCGACATAGAGCGAGTCCATCAGGGCAAGAACGAGTCCCGCCTTCCCGTCCAGGAATCCAGCGCGAAGAAGGTAGCCCTTGACGAATCGGATCGGAGGCCGCAGGAGGAGATCGAGAACGCCCGCCCGCGCCCCCCGCGCCGCGGCCTGGACGGCCCAGAGACGCGAGAGGTTCTCGATCTTCCGGATGTGATGACCGAGATCCCGGTAGCTCCAGTGCTCCAGATAGCCGTCGAGCCGACCCACCGGGCCCTCCACGGCCATCGACTCGTGGACCTCGCGGTCGGGGAAGCTCCCCTTCTCGCGCCGGAAGAGGCGAAGGACCCGATCGTGTCCCCAGTTCCCATGGCGGATCGTCCTTCCGAGATAGTGGTTCCTCCGACGGACCTCGAAGCCGGCAAACGGACCGGGGTCGTGGAGCCGGCTCCGGATCGCGTCCGCCAGCGCCGGAGTCGCCTCCTCGTCCGCGTCGATCCAGAAGACCCAGGGGTGGCGGGTGGCCGCTATGGCGAAGCGCTTCGCGCCGACGAACCCTTCCCAGGGCCGGACGATCACATCCGTCGCCAACGGTCTGGCCATCTCGGCCGTCCGATCGGTTGTCGCGGCGTCCACGACCACGAGCCTCTCATCCGCCCAGGAGATCGATCGGAGACAGCGGACAATCCCGTCCTCCTCGTCCCGAGCGATCACGAAGGCGCTGATCCTCGCTTCAGGCTCGCTCATCCGATCGAATCCCCCCGCCGGCAGCCGCGCCGGCCGACGCCGGCCGACGCCGGTCTCGCACGAGCCGAGCGCCCGCCCGCGCCCGCGCGTCAAGGCGGTCTCCGCTCGTCGCTCGACCCCGGTCAGGCTACCCTAGGGCTTCCGTCGCCTCAAGCCGTCCGGGGATTCCCGGTGGACTTGCCGCGCGCGGGGCACCTAATGTTCTGCCCGTCGGAACCTCGTCGCGATGAAAGGGTGGTAGCGGAAGTAGATGAGCCATAGCGGTCGAATCGGGCTTCTCGCCCTCATTCTCCTCAGCCTCCACGGCGCGGCCGGGGGGACCCCCAAGCACAGAGAAACTCTCCTGCTCGCGCCTCTGGGGCGGGGGATCGGGGCGGGCGACACCGTGCTCGTCCAGACCCGCTGGGACTCCGCGGGATATCAGGTGACCGCGAACTTCGCCCCGCTCGACGGAGCGGGGGGCGGCCCCGTCATGGCGAGCGACCTTTCGAATGGGTACTACAGGATCAGCTACGTGACGGGCTCGATGGCCGGCCTCAGCGACAGCCCGGGAGTCGTGATCCCGGTCAATGCGATGAGCCGGTTCGACTCCTCTGCGGCGACCTATCTTCGCTTCACCGTCTGCCGGAACGCGTCGACCCCGCGCCCGGAGCATCTGCGGAGCTTCCTGCGCGACGGCGGACGGAGGATCTACGCGGGCGACTCCCTCATCGTGCGGACCATCTGGCAGGCCGCGGGGGTTCGCAGCCTCCGAGTGGCCGCCGACTTGAGGAGCCTCGTCCCGCGGTTCCAGGAGTCGGCCTTGACCGTCCGCGAGATAGGCGCCGATGGGGCGGGGGCCGACACCTTCGAGATCGCCTACGACCTTCCTGGGAAGAGCGACCTCGTGCCGGAGGCCAACGGAATCCCTCTCACGATCATTGGACGAGATTCGCTCTGCAGCGACGTGAGGTTCTCGGAGCTCCTGATCGATCTCAGGACCTCGGGCCCGCCGGCGCCGGTCTCCCAGCGGATCCTCTTTCCGATCGATCGGGGGGTGCGCGATCTCGACACCCTCAGGATCGAGAGCCGCTGGGATTCCGCCGGCTACTTCGTGCGGGCCGACTTCACCGAGCTCGACGGGGGGACTGGAGGGCTCGCCTCGGCGCTCGACGAGGGAGGCGGCCTCTACACGATCCGCTACAGGATAGGAACGATCGCCGGACTGCCCGATAGCGCGGTGGCGATACCGATCACCGCCGTCAACCCCCTCGGGGACTCCTTCACCGACCATTCGCTGCGCGCCTGCAGGAACCAGACGACTCCCCCGCCCGTCCACCTGAACAGCGCGCTCAAGAACAACCGGACCCGCTACAGCAAGAACGACACGCTTGTCGTATACACCCGGTGGTCGAGTCCGGCGGGAATCGACTTCAGCATCGAGGCTGACTACCGCGCCATCTTCCCGGCCTTCGAGCCGTCGAAGGCCGAGGTCCGGGAGATCTCGCCGGACAGCTTCGAGGTCTCCTACATCCTTCCCGTCGTGGGGCTCGCTCCCGACACCGTGGGCATCCCCGTCGTCATCCGCGCCCGCGACGCCCGTTGCAGCGTCGTCGCCGACAGCACGCTGCGCATCGAGCTGGACACGACTCCCCCGCGACAGCCGCCCGTCCTCGATCCCCTCCCCTCCGAAACGACGGAGACCACGATCACGGTCTCGGGGACCGCGCAGGATGCAGCCTGGGTCTCGGTGTCGGTGAACGGCGCGCCGCAGGGGCCGTTCGCCGTCGACCCCTCGACGTGGAGATTCTCGACGCCCATCGACCTCGCCTCCGGCCTGAACTCGCTCATCTCTTGGCCGGAGGACGAGCTGGGCAACCTGGGGCCGCGAACTCTGGAGAAGAAGATCCTTGTGGTCGCGGGGAGATCGATCAACTACCCGACGCCGTTTCGGCCGGGCGACGAGTTCATCGTCTCCGACGCTGCCGGAGTGCGCGAGGCTTCGGTCCATCTCTACAACCTCGAGGGGACCCGAGTCGCGGATCTCAAGCGAACGGGGAATTCCCTCGAGATGCGCCTCCGGTGGGAAGGACGGGATCGTGAGGGCGATCTCGCGCAGCCGGGCTACTATCTTCTCAAGATCAGGAGCGTCGGATACGACGGCAGGGCGAGGGAGCAGGTACTGCCGATGCTCTTCATGAACGACTGAGGAGAAGCGGACGAGGGAACCTAGATGAGAGGACGCGTTCGGCAGGAGAGATCGTCTCGCGCCGCGGGCGGACCCCGCGGCGACGGGGGGCGGACCGCGAACGCGCGGATGCGGCGGCGGTGGGCCGGCGGCCTGGGCCCCGGCCTCGCGCTCCTCGTGTCGCTCCTCCTGATGCCCGCCCGCGAGGCGCGGGCGGAGATGGCGGGGGCGTTCCCCCACATCGAGCCATGGCCGTCCTCTCTCGCTCTCGGAGGGACGACCGACGCCCTCGGCGAGGGAGTCGAGGCTGTCCTCGGCAATCCGACAGGGATGCTTGAGGGCCCGAGGCGCGCGTTCGCCTTCTCCCACGCCTCCCTCTTCTCCGGCGGCCTGGTCCGGCACCAGGCGGCCGCAGTCCGCTGGCTCAAACGGGAGACGAATCCTGTCTGGGAGCAGGGCCGGGTGACGCGCACGCCGGGTAAGGGACGCCTGGCGGTCGGTCTGGGGATCACGAACCTCGCGGGGGAGCTTCCGGGCTCGGACACCTACGGCGAGTTGCAGATCGCCCTCTGCCTCGCGCGCAGGGTCCTCCTTGGTCTCCAGAGCGGCTTCCGCTTGAGAATCCTGCAGGCGCGAAGCAGCGTCGACGGCGCCGGGGGCGGGGGTTTGGCCTTCGACTTCGGCCTGGAGCGGGCCATCGGGAGAGCGCGAGCGGGGATGGTCGCCCGCTCGGTCGTCTCCGATCTGGACTGGGACCGATCGGTCGACGGACCCCTTCCCCGCGGCTACGACCTCGGCCTCCAGTACGACCTCCGCCTTGGAGGGACGATTCTTGCAGGGGCCTCGCTGCACGAAGGCGGCGCGGTGCGGAGATGCGCAGTCGCGACCTCTTGGCGCGTTCCGGGCGCGCCTCTCGTCCTGCGGGCGGGGCCGGCCTGGAGCGATCCGGGCGGGGAGTCCCGAGGGGAGCTGTCGAGCGGAATCAGCCTGCAGGTCGGCGGCCTATCGGCCGACTACGGCATGAGGACCGGGCCGCCGGGCTTGGGCGAGATCCACCGTTTCGCCCTTGTGGCATCGCTGCCCTAGGCTGCGCTCGCCGCGGGCGGGGTTCGCGGCGGGCGCCCGGCGAGGCGCCCCGAGACGCCGGCGAAGCCCGGCCGGGCCGCCGTCGGGACAGAGCGAGTTGCGATCTCATGCAGGCGGTGGTATCGTTCCGGTCCTCTCGGATCGCGTGACGGGGCGTCCGTCCCGTTCGACCTTCGGCTGATCACGGCGAGGAACTTGCCTCGATCGGGAGCGAGACGCTTGATGGACAACACATTTCGGGTCTCCATCCCCGTTCTCTATGGAATCGAGAACTGGGGAAACGGCTACTTCGATGTCAACGCGTCGGGCCACCTCATGGTGAAGCCCTTCCGGTCCGGCCCGGGAGTCGATCTCCACCAGGTTGTAGAAGAACTCGCGAAGCGGCGCTGCCCCGTGCCGGTCCTGCTGCGCTTCCCACAGATCCTCGAGACGCAGGTCCGCAGCCTGCACCAGGCCTTCCAGAGCGCGATCACCGAGTTCCAGTACGGCGCCTCCTACAAGGGCGTCTTCCCGATGAAGGTCAACCACCGCCGCGACGTTCTCGAGGAGCTCCTGCGCGTCGGCAGCCGCTATGACTTCGGCCTCGAGGCCGGGTCGAAGGCCGAGCTCTACATCGGGCTCTCGATCCCCCAGCCCGAGGAGAGCTTCCTCATCTGCAACGGATTCAAGGACGAGGCGTTCATCGAGATGGCCTTCTGGGGGCTGCGGAGCGGAAAGAAGATCGTCATCGTCATCGAGCAGGTCCGGGAGATCGGGAGCGTTCTCAAGATGATCGAGCAGACGGGGCTGCGCCCCATCCTCGGCCTTCGCGGGAGGCTCTACTCGCGAGGAAGCGGGAAGTGGGAAGAGTCGGGCGGCGAGACGTCGAAGTTCGGCCTTTCGACCGTCGAGATGATCGACTGCGTGCGCACCCTGAGGGAGCGGGGCCTCGACGGATGCCTCAAGATGCTCCACTTCCACATCGGCAGCCAGATCACGGACATCCGGAAGATCAAGGCGGCAGTCAAGGAGGCGAGCCGCGTCTACGCGAAGATCCGCAAGATGAAAGTCGTGGTCGAGTACCTGAATGTCGGCGGGGGGCTCGGAATCGACTACGACGGATCGAAGACCCCGTCCGACAGCAGCGCCAACTACACCATGCAGGAGTTCGCCAACGATGTCGTCTACACGATCCGCGAGGTCTGCGACGCGGAAGACGTTCCCGTCCCTACCATCGTCTCCGAGAGCGGACGGGCCCTCACCGTCTACCACTCGATGCTGATCACGACCTGCGAGAACCGCTCCGATCCCGAGGCGGCCGGCCGGCTCGGGATGCTCCAGCTCGAGACGGACAACCAGGTTCTCACCGAGCTCCACGAAATCGCGCGCGACATCAGCGTGAAGAACTTCCGCGAGTACTACCACGACGCGATCCAGCAGCGGGAGGAGCTGTTCACGCTCTTCGACCTGGGCTACCTGAGCCTGGAGGAGCGCGGCCGGGGCGAGGCGCTCTTCGACGAGATCTGCTCGCGCGCCCTCCGGTTCGCGAAGCAAGCGAACTACGTGAGCGACGAGTTCGAGATCCTCGAGAAGAACCTCAGAAAGAAGTACGTCGCCAACTTCTCGGTCTTCCAGTCGGTCCCCGACTCGTGGACGATCGACCAGCTCTTTCCGATCCTGCCGATCCATCGTCTCAACGAGTTCCCCGGCGAGACGGGGATCCTCGTCGATCTGACGTGCGACTCCGACGGCAAGATTGACCACTTCGTGGATGTGAAGGACATCAAGGAGATCCTGGAGCTGCACACCACGGAGAACGGCAACCCCTACTACATCGCCGTGGCGCTCCTGGGGGCCTACCAGGACGTCATGGGCGACTTCCACAACCTCTTCGGCACCGTGAACGAGGCGCAGGTCGTCGTCGATGAGGCGGGGAGGCATCACATCCGGAAGATCGTCAAGGGAAACTCGATTGACGAGATGGCGAGAATCGCCGGTTTCGAGCCTGGCGAGCTGTGGCAGGAGTTCTCCTCGCGCATCGATGCCGCAGTCAAGGCGGGGCGGCTGAGCGAGGCGGATGGCAACGACCTCGTCGAGGCGTACAAGGGGCGTGGGCGCGACACGACCTACCTGAACCCATCCACCGACACGAAGCAGACCTGATCGCGCCCTCGAGCCTCAGGACTCCGTCCGGGTCAGGGGATCCGGCTCCAAGGCGGTCTCACAGCGACTGCCTCTCGACCCAGGAGCCGATGCGCGGGAGCCTGTACCAGCGCCCCCTCCAGGCTTGCCACATCAAGAAGATCCAGAGAAGGAAGAGGAAGATCTGGTAGACGCGCAGGAGCATGCCGTACAGAAAGCCCATCAGCGGAAAGAAGGAGAAGAGCCAGAGAACGCCGCCGAGAATCAGGGCGACGATGCTGATCGCGATCGATTGAAGGGCGTGGAACCGGACGTAGCGATCCTCCTGGCGGAGCAGGAGGAGCACGATTCCCGAGAAACCCGCCAGCGCATACGAGAGCGCCGCATGAAGCCGGGAGTCGTGAGCGGGTGGCTCGCCCATCGCGCGGCCGCGCTCGCCGGCCGGCATCCCGCGATCGCCTTCCGAGATTCCGCGACCGCCCGCCGCATTCCCGCGATCGCCCGCGTCATGAGCCCCCACAGGCACGCCCTCCCCTCGGACTCCGGGTAACGTAGCACGGGGGCCGGCCGGCCGCACGACATGGCGCCCGGCCCGGACTTGCGGGCCCGCATCCATCGGCGGGCGCGGAAGGCAAAAGAGAAGGCCGCTTGCCCCAGGTTCGGTCTCCGGAACCCACCTAGCCACGGAGTGGGTCAGCAGCGAATTCCGGCGACCGAAGCATCTGCAGGTTCGCAGCCTGAATCGGGGATCGGGTTGGGCCCGCCGGCTGCGGAAGCAACCTTAGGTTCCGGCATTCGCCGGCATCCAGATTGCGCTTCTGCCGGGGTTGGGAAACAGCCCGCATCCGGCGGACCTCCCGATCTACATCTCTTGAGGTATGCAGGGGACATGCCACAATCCACAGATGATGCAGTGATCATGCAATGCATTGTCGAGCAATGAATTAGAAGCGGACTTTCACGGGAGGGTCGGCGCGCGCAGAGCGCCTGGCGGGGATCGATGGGAGCGCGATCGTCGATCGCGCCCCCGAGAGATCGGCAGCAATCGTCTAACTTACTGTTTTACAATGTGTTGATGGTGGCACCAGCGGTGCCACCGAGATGGCTCTTGAGGTTACGCTCCGGAGCATTCGCTAGAGCTTGAGAGTGGCGCTCAAGCGCAGTCGCGCGTTGCGCCTGCTGACATCCACGTAAGACCAATTCGGGTTCAGGAACGGGTGCTCCGGGGTGTCGTAGTGGAACTTGTGGAGGTCGTAGTCGACGATCTCATACGAGAGGTCGTAGCGAACCGATCCCGTCTCCACGCCGAATCCCATCGTCACGCCACTGCTCTGGATCTCTTCCCCCTTCCACTTCCGGGCCATGAAGCTGTTGCTGTCCGGGAGGTCGGTCATCGACAGGGCCCCCGCCTGGTAGCCGAATCGCAGCGGGATGTCGATCTTCCCGATCCTCAGATAGCGCCACTCCGCTCCGAAATGGACGCTCGTGACATCGTTCAGCGGCAGGGACGGATCCGGGGCGGGTTCTTCGGTGCAGTAGGGCGCACCCTCGAAGCATGGATAACCGCCCGGACCCCGCAGAGCCTTGACCGCGGTCCGATACCGGGCCTCCGCCTCGGACCAGTTCTGCTGATCGAGCCCGAAGGCCAGGGTGATCGATGAGAGAGACCCGAGGAACCCATGAGAGGACAGGGGCGCGTAGGCGAGGGGCCGCACGGAGCCGCCGACCGAGAGGAGCGGCGGCACATCGAGATCGTACCCCGCGATCGAAACGTCGAGGAGATCAAACTCCTCCCCCCCGCTCTGGCTTGGGAACCGGGAGCTGTAGCTTCCCCCGGTCACTTCGAGCGTGTAGCCCGGCGTGTACCGCAGGCCGACGCTGAAGAGGTCCTCCTTCCTGAGTTGAAGGCCGAGATCGACCGAACGGCCGGCATACCGGAACTTCACGTTCGAGTGGCCCACGATGGCGGCCTGCCCCCCGGCGCTCAGCAGGTTCTTCCTCGTCCGCAGGCGCCCGTCGAGGATGTTCAGGTTCGCTCCGACGGACAGGACGCCCGGGATCGCCTCGACGGCGATTGTGGCCGCTCCGGCGTCGATGCCCCCCTTCTCCTGCCCGTCATAGGCGAAGGTGACGGGGAATCCGCCTTCGAGCGAGACGAGCGTGGAGACCGTTTCCTCAGGATAGGCGACAGTCATGTACCGCCGAAAGCTCACGCCGCCCGCGAGATTGCGCCCGCCGATACTGGCCAGCGGCATGCCCGCGCCCAGGATGCCCGAGCGAACCTGGGACTTCAGCCGCACGTCGTAGCTCGTGATGCGAAGCGTGGCGATCTCGGGAATGACCAACTCGTCGAGGGAGCTGGACGACGTGCTCGAGGAGCTGAGCCAAGTGAGATCGGCGGCCAACTCGGGACGCTCCGCCCATCCCATGGCTGCCGGATTCCATGCGATCCCCTCAATGCCCGACGCGAGGCTGACATAGGCTCCCCCCATCGCCCAGCCGTGCGCGCCCGCCCTGATGCCAAGCATGTCGAAGGGCCGATAGACGCTGCTGGGCTCGAGCACTGTGAGGCTGTCGAGGCTGATGGGGCCGAGGTCGCCTGTACCCTGGGCAGACGCAGTAGGCGCTGGCGAAAAGGCAGTCGCCGCGAAAAGGAAGAGCGAGGCGGGGAGGAGAAAACGAGCAAGGCGCCTCATGACCGATCTCCCAGCAAGGTGGCGAGGACCGCCACGCCGTAGGTCAGGAAGCTCCCGTACTGCGCGGTCCGGCCGATGTCCATCTTGATTTGCTCCATCCGGGTGATCTCGCTCCGCAGGAGCGTCTTCTCGGGGAACTGCTCCGCGACCGAAAGCCTCAGATCCGCGGCGCGGGCCGCTTGCATCGCCGCGCCCGAGGCGTCCCGGACCTTCACGAGATCCCTCAGCACGATCCGATCCTCGGTGACGTCCTTGACCTTCGCGCTCCAGATGATTCCCGGCTCCCGCAGCTCGACCTTCCTGCCGGGAGCGATCCTCCCCTCGATCTGCTCCCCGCCACGAAACGCGAGCATGACGGTCTGCGTCGCCTCGAACGCCGTGTCCTGGGCCGGGATCCGCTTGGCGCAGCCGGCAGCGGCCAGGCAGCCGACCATGGCCACGAGCCATGACAATCTTCTCATGTCGCCTCTCCGAGTTCTTTCGTCTGATGGGATCCGGGGTACTGGAAGAGAGCAAAGACCTTGCGCAACCCCACGTCCACGCCTCCTGCCCAACGCCCCGGCCTCACCCCCCGGCGGGATCGGTTTACCGGTGCTCCAAGGCTCGGACTCTACGGGATCCCCCGGGGAGCGTCAAGGGGCCGCCCCGGCATCGCCTTGGCGCCTCGGGCCGATGCGCCGGCGCCCCGGGAGGCTCGGGAAGCCGGCGCGGCGAGCGAACGGACCGAGCGCGCGCGGTCCTGGGAAGCCTCGCGCGCAACCGATCAGAGAATCGGCAGGTAGCGTCCGATCTCGTACCCGGTCACCTGGATTCGGTACTGGTCCCACTCGAGCTTCTTGTTCTCGATAAACTTCGTGAAGACGTGCTCGCCCAGGGCTTCGCGCATCAGATCGCTCTGCTCCGCGGCCTCGACCGCGGCGTTGAGGGAATCGGGCAGGGTCTCGATCCCGCGCGCCGCCTTCTCCGCCGAAGACATCATGAAGATGTCCTCCTCCACCGGAGAGGGAAGGGCGTATCCCTCCTCGATCCCCTTGAGTCCGGCGGCCAGCATGACGGCGAAAACCAGATACGGGTTGCAGGCCGGATCGGGGCAGCGATACTCGATCCTCGTCGCCTTCTCCTTGCCGGGCTTGTACATCGGCACCCGGACCAGAGCCGAGCGGTTCCTGTTCCCCCATGCGACATAGGCGGGCGCCTCGTATCCGGGGACGAGCCTCTTGTACGAGTTGACCCACTGGTTGGTGACGACGCAGATCTCCTTCGCGTGCTTCATCAACCCCGCCATGTAGCTCCTCCCCAGCCTGGATAGGTGGTGGGGATCCTGCGCGTCGAAGAAGACGTTCTGTCCCCCCTTGAAGAGGGACTGGTGGACATGCATCCCGCTGCCGTTCTGGCCGAAGAGCGGCTTGGGCATGAAAGTCGCGTAGACTCCCCCCCGCCGCGCGGCCAGCTTGACGATGTACCTGTAGGTCACCGTGGCGTCGGCCATGCGGCCGGCCTCGGTGTACTTGAGATCGATCTCGTGCTGGCTCGGGGCCACCTCGTGATGGCCGGCCTCGACATCGATGCCCATCGACTGGAGGGCCTCGATCGTGTGGTGGCGAAGCTCGGTTCCGAGGTCGTCGGGGATGAGATCGAAGTAGCCCGCGCTATCGACGGCGTCGGCCAGCTCCGGGCTCTTGAGGTAGAAGTACTCGAGCTCGGGGCCGACATTGAAGTCGAATCCGAGATCCTTCGCCCGGGCCAGGTTCCTCCGCAGGACGTGCCGCGGGTCGCCCGCGTACGGCGTGCGATCCGGGTTCATGATGTCGCAGATCATCCGGGCGCTCAGGTGGCCATCGACGCGCCAGGGGAGAGGCTGGAAGGTGCGAAGATCAGGGACGGCGATCAGGTCGGACTCGTAGATGCGGGCGAATCCCTCGACCGAAGAGCCGTCGAATCCCAATCCCTCCTCCAGGATCTCCTCGAGCTGCGAAGGGGTGATCCCGATGGACTTCAACATCCCCTGAATGTCCACGAACCAGAGGTTGATGATCTTGACGTCGTGCTCGGTGACGTAGCGGAGCAGGTCCTGCTTCCTTTCGATCGGCGGGTTCATATCGAATAGTCCCTCTCGAGTTTGAGGTTGAGTTCCTCCAGCTGCTCGCGGCTCAGGCAGCGCGGCTCGCCGATCAGGCCCGCGGCGACGACGGCGCGCGCAACGAGCT
This sequence comes from Candidatus Eisenbacteria bacterium, assembly GCA_016867495.1. Taxonomy (NCBI): domain Bacteria; phylum Candidatus Eiseniibacteriota; species Candidatus Eiseniibacteriota bacterium. The sequence continues at coordinate 18,970 of VGJL01000020.1, forward strand.
CAAGCCGTTCCATGCGACGGCATGCGGACTCGAGGTCGGCGCCGAAGACGACGGCGCCGTGATGGGCCAGGAGGAGGGCCTGATGCCCCGCGAGGAAGGGGCGCACGGCCTCGGCGACCTCCTCCGTTCCCGGCGCGGAGAACGGGACCACGGGGACCGGCCCCAAGGCGAGGGCCGCCTCCGCGAGGCAGTCCTGGCTCAGCCGCACGCGAGCGATCGCGAATCCGGTCGCGCACGGGGGGTGGGCATGGACGATCGCCCCTACGTCCGGACGGCGCGCATAGACCTCGAGGTGCAGGCCCAATTCCGTGGAGGGGAGCGCCTCTCCATCGATCCCCTCCCCGCGCGCGTCGATCCTCACCAGGTCCCTGCGCCGCAGCCTGTCTTTCCGAACCCCCCGCGCCGTGATCAGGATGGATCCGTCCGGGCAGCGGACGCTCAAGTTGCCATCGTCCGCGACCAGGATTCCGCGCGCCCCGAGCAGCCTTCCCACCCGGCGCATCTCGTCGGCGAGACGGCGGATCGCGGGATCAGCGAACATCACGGCCCCGAAGTCGCGGAAGAGTTCTCCACGCGGCCGGCAGACGCTCTGCGACCTCCGCCGGCGCCACGACCCGCTCGCCCCCCTCCGACGCAAGCAGGTCGGCCGCCAGGCCATGAAGATGGACGCCGCACATCGCCGCCGAGAGGGGCTCGAGCCGCTGCGCGAGGAGCGTGCCGATGATTCCGGACAGGACGTCGCCCGATCCGCCCGTCGCGAGCCCGGGGTTGCCGGTCGTGTTGACGAGCGCAGGGCCCCTCGGTCCGGCGATCACAGTGGGCGCCCCCTTCAGGACGAGGACGACGCCGTGCCGCGAAGCGAACGATCGGGCGGTCCCGATCGGGTCGGCGAGAATCTCCCGGATCGAGGTCGCGGTGAGACGGGCCATCTCCCCGGGATGGGGCGTCAGCACGCGCGCAGGAAGCCCGGCGCGCGAAGCCGGCAATGGCCCCGCGGCCAGAGCGTTCAGCCCATCCGCGTCGACGAGAAGAGGGCCCTCCCACGAAGCGTAGAGATCGCGGACCAGGCGGTCGGTCCCCCGGTTCCGTCCAAGGCCCGGCCCCAGGACGAGCGCGTCCCACTCGGAAGCCAGGGACCGTAGGAAGCGGACCCCTTTCGGGCTCAGCGTCCTCGCCTCGGTCTCTTCCATGGGAAAGGTCATCGGCTCCGTCAGCTTCGCCTCGAGGATCGGATTCAGGCTCCGCGGCGTCGCGACGCGGACCAGGCCGGCTCCCGCCCGGAGCGCGGCAAGCGCGGCAAGCGCGGGAGCGCCCGTGAGACCCGGCGAACCGCCGGCGATGACGAGCCTGCCACGGACGCCCTTGTGCGCGTCGCCCGGGAAGAACGGGATCGATGCGGCGACCTCCGAGGGAGCGATCAGCTCCGCGGCCGGAGCCACCTCCTCCATGACCTCGCTCGGGATCCCGATGTCCACCGCCACCCATTCTCCGACCTGCCCGCGGGCGGGCCAGAAGACGAAGGAGCGCTTGGGGAAGCCCATCGTGACGGTCAACCGCGCGTGGATCGCTTCTCCCTCGATCGCCCCGGTGTCCGCGGAAAGACCCGATGGGATGTCGACCGCCACGATCGTCGCCCTCGATCGGTTCATCTCCCGGATGAGCCGGGCAAGCTCGGGCTCCAGCCTCCCCCTGAATCCGGTCCCGAGGATCGCGTCGATCAGGAGGTCCTCGGATGTCAGATCGCCGAAGCCGGGCGGAGGATCTCCGCCGATCGGCTCGAGCGGGATCCCGCGCGCGATCAACGGATCGATCTGGAGCCGGGCGTCCGCGCCGGCCTTCTCAGGCGGGCCCAGGACGAAGACCCTCGGATTGTAGCCGGCATCGTGGAGCAGTCTCGCGAGGACGAGCCCGTCGCCGCCGTTGTTCCCCCGGCCGCAGACGATCCAGATCCGCCTCCGATTCAGCCGGTCGAACCTCCGGCGGATCTCTCTGTAGATCCCCTCGCCCGCGCGCTCCATCAGCGTGGGACCGGGAACCCCATGCGTCTCGATCGTGCGGCGATCGCACTCGCGCATCTCGGCCGCGCAGAGGAGGTACATCACTCCGACCCTGAGGCGCTTCCCGGCCGATTGCCGTTCAGCCGGTCGACGATCCCCACGAGCTGCTGGATGTCGTCGATCTCGTGGTCCGCCCCCGACTCGACGACGCCCTTGGTGTCGCCGTAGCGCGCGAAGACGGTCTTGATCCCCAACCTCGCCGCCCCCACCATGTCGCGCTCCGGCCAATCGCCGACCATGAGAACCTCATGGGGGCGCATTTCGAGCAACTCGAGGGCCTTCTGAAAGCCCGCCGGGCTCGGCTTCCTCAGCCCCGTGTCGTCGAAGGTGATCACGAACTCGAAGAGATGGTGGAGGGCGAGGTGATGGAGCCTGAGCCAGGCCTGCAGGGCCGGCGCGTCGGAAATCACCGCGAGCCTGAGGCTCCGGCGGAGCAGCTCGGTCAAGGTCCGGCGGACATGGGGATAGAGGACGAGGTAGGAGTCGCGGACGCGGCGGTAGCCCACGATCGCCGCGGCCAGGATGCTCGGAGAGCAGGCCCCCGTCGTCTCCTTCAGGAATCCGTCGAAGACGTTCTGGTACTCGATCCCCTCGCGGTCGTAGATGGCGAGGATCCGCTCGCGGGCCTGCTCCCGGGTCATCGGGAGACCCATGTCGATCATCCCCTCGATCGCCGCCTCGACCGAGGCCTCCTTCATCTTCATGAAGTCGGTCAGCGTGTTGTCGAGATCGAAGAGGATCGCCCGGATCATCGCGGCTGGGGTTCCCTTCCGGGCCCGTCAGGGATCCCTACTTGGTGGAGTGGCTGATCGATCGCCCGTAGCTGATTTCCCCATTGTCGATGCGGATGTTGAACCCGCAGTCGGGATTGGAGCAGACCCAAGCCTTGAAGTTGATCGGCGCCCCCTCGCGACCATAGTCGGAGAGAGGGATGAGCACTCCGGTCTTGCACTTCATGCAAATCGGAAACCCCGCGTCGAGATCTCCACCACCCTTCACCACACTGGTCATCCCCACCTCACCCTCTGCCCGTCCCGGGCCCCCACGATCCGCGCCGCGATCCGTCTCGCGGAGGAGGACGGACCGCCCTGCTCGGTGGTCTCTCAGAGTTTCTCAGATTCGCCGGATCCCCAGCCAATGTCAAGAGTAAGCACGAGGGGCGCGGAGCCCCGCCTGGAGCGTCCGGGGACCCCGACGGATTCCTGAAGCCCCGCGCCGCGAAGGCGAACCTGGCGGAGCGGAGGGATCCGTCGGGGGCCGTGCTCCTCGCCGCCCGCACGCGCGCATCTTGGATCCCGCGAGTGCGCCTAGGTCTTGCGCTCCTGCTTCTTCGCGGCCGGAAAGAGGATGTTGTTCAGAATCAGGCGGTACCCGGGAGAGCCGGGGTGGAGCTCGAGCTGCGTGGGAGGATCGCCGACCTGGTGCTGGTAGTCCTCCGGATCGTGCCCCCCGTAGAAGGTGAAGGTCCCGTTGCCGTAGTTGCCGTGGATGTATCTCACCTCGTCCTGTCCGGGCACCTCGGCGAGGATGACGACCGACTTCTTGAGAAGGGACTTCCGGAAGCTGGTGGTCTGCCCCATGAAACCCCTCACGACGTTGACGTGGCACTGGGTCAGCATCGTCGGGACCGGATCCTCCTTCGCGGAGAAGTCGAAGAGGTTGAAGAAGTCATTGTCCTGGCCCCGGAGAGAGGCCTCGCGGGTCATGTCGATGTCGGAGTACTCGTAGACGAGGGGGTTCATCTCAAGCCTGTAATCGGTGAACGCAAGGCCGCGCGAGGGATCGAGCTTGCGCTCGCAGCCCGCCTCGGGCGCGTCGCCGTCGTAGACCGAGTCGACGATGTCGACTCCGTCGGCCGCGAGGGCGATGTCGAAACTGTCGGTCGCCGAGCACATCGAGAAGACGAAGCCGCCTTGCGCGATGTACTCCTTGATCCTCCCGGCGACCGCGTGCTTGAGTTGCCACACCTTTCGGTAACCGTTCTTCGCTGCTTCCTTCTCGTTCATGCGGACCTGCTCGATGTACCAGGGCGCGCTGTGGTAGGAGGCGTAGAACTTGCCGTACTGGCCGGTGAAGTCCTCATGATGGAGGTGAAGCCAGTCATAGCGCGGCAGGACCCCGCCCAGAACCTCCTCGTCCCAGAGCTTGTCGTAAGGGATCTCGGCGTACTCCAGGGCGAGAACGACCGCGTCGTCCCACGGATCATCGGAGGGAGGCACGTAGACGGCGATCGTCGGAGCCTTCTCGAGAAGCACCACTTCCATGTTCGATTTCTCTATCTCGTCGAGGATCGCGACCGCCTCCGCCCCGCCCTTCTCCTCCCACGCGACGCCCGCGAGGGCACAGTCCCTGCGAGTGGCCTCCTCATCGTCCATGAGGAACGATCCGCCCCGGTAGTTCAGGAGCCACTCCAGCTCCTCTCCGCGCTGGAGAGCGTGGTAGGCGACCCCGTAGGCCATCAGGTGATTCGTCTGAGCGAGATCCATCGGGATCAGGATCCGCGCGCCGGCGGATGTCAGGGGCATCGCCGCGCAAAGGACAGCCCACAGAACCGATCGCCTCATGCCCGCCCCTCCTTCGCTCGCGGCTCATCGAGAGAGCCCGTCCGCCGCAGTTTCTGCAGGAGGCTCCTGACCTCGAGAGCCTCGTAGCTGCGGGGAAACCGCACGAGCAGATCCTCGTAGCGTCGGATGACAGCCTCCGACTCCCCATCGCGCTCGCGCATCCTGTCGGCCACCGCTCGCAGGACCCCCGCGGCCATTCCTCCGTCCGGATAGCGCGCAGCCAGCGTGTCGGCACGCGCCGCCGCTTCCTCCAGTCGGCCGAGGTCGAGCAGCGAGAGGCCCTCCTCGCGCAGGATGTCCTGCGCCGCCTCGCATCCATCGCACGCCCGCGACGCTTCCTCGCAAATCTCCAGGGCGCGGGAGTGCTGGCCGATCCTGCGCTGGTAGGCGATCTGGCCCAGGGCGGCCAGTGGAACGGCGCCGGCCTCCCCCACGCGGGAGAGCAGGAGAAGCCTCTCAAGGGCGTCGTTGACGCGGTCCCCTCCGGCGAAGTCCCGCGTCATCCTCTCGTAGCCTCCCTGCGCCTCCTCGATCTTGCCCGCGTAGAAGAGGACCTCCGCTTGCTGAAAGGCAGCTTCTTCTCTGCTGACCGGATCGGCGGCGATATCCTCGATCCTCTTGCAGACGGCGACAACGTCCTCGTAGCGGCCCATTCGCAGTCGCGTCTCCGCAAGGGCGACGAGCGCCTGGCCGAGCAGCCTGCCCCGCTCCGATCCACGGGTCTTCTCGAGCACGGCGATCAGATCCTCCTGCGCCGCCGCCCCGGACTCGAAGTCCCTGAGATCGCGGACGAGGACGTCGGCGCGGTCCTTGAGGGACATGCGCGCGAGAGCCCCCTCGGGCGAGGCCTTGACCGCGTCATCGAAGGCGGCGACCGCCTCGCGATGCCGTCCGGCGCGGCGCAGCGCGGAAGCCTTGAGGTAGAGCGCTTCCTGGGCCGGATCGTCGCCGAGCCCGGCCGCGACCGCCGCCTCCGCGAAGGCCACGACCTGGGCCTCAGTCCCCTTCTGGGCGATCCGCCGCAGCTGCTCCAGCAGAGTGAGGCCCCGCCCCTCGCGCGCGCGGTCGAGGGCGCGCGCCTCCTCGAGCGCCTCCGCGTCCTTGCCGAAAGAGAGCAGCGAGGAGATAAGGAGTTCGGGGAGGTTCTGCGCCTCCGGCCTCGTCCTGATCTCCTTGCGCAGGGCCGGAACGACCCAGTTCCCGGCGGAGTCGGCCACGATGAGCGACTCCAGCTCGTCCCGCACCCATTCGCTGTGAGCCGCTCCCCCGCGGTCGATCTCGAGACAGAGATCGAAGGCCGCCTTCGCGTCGCCCGCTTCCCTGCTCGCTCTCTGCAGCTCGACCAGCATCGGAGTCGGGTCCTCGCCCCGCTCCCGGCAGGCGTCGATCTCGCCCTGGTAGAGAGCGCGCGCCTCGCCGAACCGGCCGAGCTTCCGCAGGCAGGTTCCACGCAGCAGCTTCGCCGCCTCCGCATGCTGCCCCGTGAGATTCCCCTCGGAGAGGCGCGCGAGCGCCTCCTCGTGCTTCCCGTCGCGGATCAGGAGCTGAGCCTCGCGGATCAAGCGCTTCTGCCGCTGGATCTCCCCCGCCTGGGCGGCCGGCGGCTGCGGGTTGGCGGGAACTCCGCTTCCCCGCTGCGCGGCGGCGCCATCATGCGAGGCCAGGAAGAGAAGAAGGAGGAGAGCCGCGATCCTCATCGCGAGCCCTCCGTCAGGGCGCGGAAGTACTCTTCCACGAGCCGGCGGAAGTCGCCCGGGATGGGATCCTGCGAGCCGCGCAGGATTCCGCGCCGGATCTGCTCCCTCTGCGACAGGCCCCGCGCGATCGGAGAGGGAGAGGCCGGATCGAGAGGATCGACTCCCGTGCGCGAGCGGCGCTGCTCCTCGAAGTCCTGTCGCCTCAAGCTGCGCTGCGCGGTCAGAAGCCTGCTCAGGATCCTCTCCTGCCTGCGGATGATCCTCTCGTCCAGGTTGCGCTCGCGCATCTGCTTGCCCACTTCCTCCATCTCGCGGCCCAGCTCGTCCAAGCGGCCGAGGACGTCGCCCCGGTCGCCCAGCGATTGCGCCGCCTCCTCAAGGCCCTTACGGATCGCCATCTGCCTTGCGGCGAGCTGGTCGAGGCGCCCCGCCCCCTGGTCCGAAGGTATGCGGGCTCCCTGCATCTCGCCGAGCAGATCCTGCGTCCCCTGATTGAGGCCCTGCTGCTGCGCCGAGAGCCCCTGCATCATCGACATGCCGTTCGGATTGGGCGACTGGCACGACGAGCTGCCCGAGCCGCCCGAGCACATGTTCTGAGCGGATTGCAGAAGGCCCGCGACCACCATGTCGGTCGTGATCTGGGCGCGCTTGCCTACCGCCGAGCCCGAGCCGCGTTCTCCCCGCTCGTAGGCGTCGGTCGCGTCCGCGAGATCGTTCACGACGCCGCCAAGCGCGCGGATCTGCGAAGGCGCAACGAAAGGCGTCTCCCGCGCGATTTCGTAGACCTGATCGACGACGTGGTCCGCCGCGCGAGCGATCCGGTCCTGCTCGAGTGCCAGCTCGCGCGTGTTGCGCCGATTGGCCTCGGCCACAAGCGCTTCCTGGCGCTGGGACAGATCGACGAGGTCCCCGGCCAGGGCCATCAGCTTCCTGGCCAGCTCCTCCGAGAACGCCATCTCGACCTGCGATTGCATCTGCCTCATCTGCTGCGAGAAGCTCTGGATCTGCCCCGCCGCCTTGCGGCCCGCGCGCAGGGCGGAGCGCCTGTTGCCTCCAGACATGCATTGCCGCCCCGACTGCATCTCCTGCTGCGCGGCGTCGAGCGACTTCTTCGACTGCTGCCCCTGCTCCCCGGCGAGCCGCTCGGCCATCTGCTGGTGGCTGCGATCGGCGATCGACTTCAGATCCTCCATCTGCCGGCGCAGCTCCTCGAGCTCCTTCTCCGCCGCGGCCTGCCTCTCCATCGACTCCCGCCTCTCCGCGTCCGAGAGAGCGGATGTCGAATCGGGACGACGGCCTTCCGGCGAGGTTCCGAGCTCCTGGTTGATGCGGTTCTGCTCCTCCAGCAGGCGATCGGCCCGCTGGATGAGCTCGTCGAGCTTCTCCTCCGCGACCAACCGCTCCAGCATCCGCAGAGTCCGGTCGAGCCCCTGCTCGAGATCCTTCTGCGTGAGCTTCATCTTCTCGAGCGCCGCGCGCACCTGGTCCGGATCGAGGGACTGCAGCGCGCCCCGCATCTTCTCCATCAACTCGTGGAACTCCGGGCTCTGGATCTGGCGCACGAGATCCTGGATCTGGGCGATCTTCTGGATGATCTCAGGGCTGAAGAGCTCGCCCTGCTGCATCCGATCGAGCTGGCGGTCGAGGTTCTGCGCGAGAACCTCCATTTTCCTGACGATCTCTTCCTGCCGCTTCAGGAACTCCTCCACCTCCTGCTTCTTCTCCCACTCCAGGGTGTTGTCCTGGCGCACCTCCTGCGAGATCGCCTCCAGCGCCTTGCGCAGCTCGATCTGCCGATCGAGCGATTCCCGGAGATCGACGATCCCTTCCTTCCTCTCGGTCTCCTGTTGCGCGTACATCTCCTCGACCGTCGGGAAGCGGATCAGGTACTCGGGCGACACCGCCGTCTTCGGCCCGCTGACGGCGTCGTTGTCGGTCAGCTCGAAGCGGTATCCGATCCTGTCGCCCGGGGCGAGGGCGATCTCCTCGAGATTCCACGGGTAGGGGACCCTGGCCTCCGTCGTTCCCGTCCAGCGGGCGATCGTCAGGCGCGTCGGGCTCCCTTCGTTGCGGCGGTAGACCAGGTCGAGCTTGGTCACGCCGAAATCGTCGACACAGTCGACCTCGAGAGCGACCCGGAGATCCGGGGGGAGATCGATCTGCTCCCCCGGCGCGAGCAGGTAGAGGCTCGGCATCCGGTCGGGGATCGGATCGATCTGGAAGGTCTCGGACCTCCAGAGCCCCCCCCGGCCGGCGCCGCCCCGAAGCTCGACATGGAAGGCCCCCGGATCGCGCACCCGCAAGGTCGAGGAGAGGACTCCCTCCGCGGCGCGATCGAGGTCGACGACCGCCCCCGAGGCAAAGAGGAGCCGCCCTGTCGCGTCGGGACGGCTCGTCCCGACGAGAAGATCGACCTCGCTTCCGACCAAGGCGGCGATCGATCCGTGGGGCGACAGCTCCTTCTCCGGAGCCAGTCCGGTATAGGAAGGGAAGCGGAGGCGCTTCTCGTAGCCGGTAGCGCGGAGGGGTTCCTGGAGGGAGATCCTGTAGGTCCTGCTCCTCTCCTCGCGGACCCCGACCGCGTACTCCGTCTCGGCTT
>VGJL01000021.1 GCA_016867495.1 Candidatus Eisenbacteria bacterium
CAGGGCAGAAATTCCCGGAACACCTCGCGCGCACATGCGGAATGTAGGTTCTACGGCTTCTTCTGCGGCGATGACGTCGAGATCCAGGAGATGACATTCGCGCGCCTCTTCCAGTGGTCCGACTGGCGGGCTTGGGATCTTCGCAACGCGATCTTCCCCCTCGTGTTCCTCTACCCCGCGCAGGCCGCCATCCACGGGCTCGGAGCGAGTGACGCCGGAGTCTTGATCTTCACCGGTCGCGCCGTTGTGATCCTCTTCTCGGGACTGAACCTGTGGCTCGTCTACCGCATCGCTTCCAGACTCTTCGGCTCTCCGCCGCTGGCCGTTCTCGCCTGCCTGCTCCTGGCGGTCAGCCAATTGCACACCAGGCTTGGCAGCTCCGAGCTGCCCCGGACGGTATCGTCCAGCTTCGTTCTGGGGTCGTTCCTCTTGCTCCTGGGCAATCCGATCATGACGAGGATCCTGCTCGGAGCTGCGCTGCTCGGGATCGGCGCCTCCATCCGGTTCAGCGAGGCCGCGTTCATTGCGTCTGCCGCCTTGATGTTCGCGGTTGATAAGAAGTGGGCGCGAGCATTGATTGTGGGGGCGACATCGTGCGTAGCGGCGGCACTCGCTGTCGGCGTGAGCGATTGGCTCTATTGGGGAGAACCCTTCCACAGCCTGGGCCGCGTCGTCGACTTCACTTTGATCGAAGGGCGGTCGTCCAGGGGCTACCAGTCGCCTCTCTTCTACCTGACGCATCTCTGGTCCTGGACCAATGCGCTGTTTCTCGTTGCAGCGATTCTGGGAGTCACATGGAAGACACGCGCAGCATTGCTGTGGGCCGCCGTGCCGTTTCTCGTCCTGTGCCTCCTGCCGCACAAGGAGGCGCGGTACATGTTGCCGGTCCTGCCTTTCGTAGTGATCCTCGCGGCAGGGGGGCTCCGGCGGGCGCTCGACTCGCTCGCGCCGTTCGGAATCCCGGCAGAGGCGAGCGGATCGAGGGTGGGAGAGAGGATGGGCCGCGAGAGGTGGCCGGCGATGAGAAGGGCGATTGCTCCCCTCGTGCCGTTGCTGATCGCCTGGGCTCTTCTGTTCGAGCTGGGCGGATTCCGATTCAGCAGGACTGAAGGGGCGGTCGACATGGCGCGCTACCTGGCCTCCGCGGCGAGCGGAGACGACATTCTGATCGAACAGTGGTGGAAGGCGGGGGGAAGGCTCTATCTCTGGAGGAACTCGAGGGCGCGCAACCTGGACACTGACCGCCTTGAGCGCGGCGATCCACGCGATGCGCTTTCGTACGGCGGGGGAGTCCAATGGGTCGCCCTCCGGGAGAAGAGTCTCCGGCGCCTCGGGTTGGCCCCCGTTCTGATCGAGGAGGGCTACAGCGAGGTCCTATCACCCGAAGGCGCCCGATACGGCGAGTACCGTCTCTACCGCAAGTCGAGCAAGTGAGAACGTCCTGACGGCAGGCGTGAGCAAAGTAGCTGGCCCGGGGATCGATAGCTAGAGGGCGTTCGCAGGCTCGCTCTCGGCGCGCTTGCGCCGGTGGTAGTCCAGGATGCGCTTGCGGATCCTGATCGCGCCGGGAGTGACCTCGACCAGCTCGTCGTCATGAATCCATTCGATCGCGCTCTCGATTGTGTGGTCGAGCGGCGGGCTCAGGCGCTCCTCAATCTCCGCCGTCGACGAGCGCGTGTTCGTCAGGTGCTTCTTCTTGCAGATCTGGACGACGATATCGTTCGACTTCGCATGTTCGCCGACCACCTGGCCGGCGTAGACCCTGTCCATGGGACGGACGAGGAAGGTGCCGCGATCGGCCAACTGCTCGAGCGCGTACGCGGTCGCATCCCCGGACTCCTTCGCGATGATGGATCCGCGCTGGATGCCCCCGAGCGGCCCGCGATGGGCCCCGTAGCAGTCGAAGAGGTGGTTCAGCAGGCCCGTTCCCTTGGTGAGGGAGAGAAACTCGGTCCTGAACCCCAGGAGCCCACGGGAGGGGATCGTGAACTCCATCCGCGTCCTGTCGCCGTGCTTGCCGAGATGCCGCAACTCGCCCCCGCGACTTCCGACGGCGGAGATCACGCTGCCCGTGAATCCCTCATCGCAGTCGATGATGAGTTCCTCATAGGGCTCCAGGATCTCTCCTTCCGAGGCGCGATGCAGGATGACCTCCGGACGCCCAAGCGAGAACTCGAATCCTTCACGGCGCATCGTCTCCGCCAGGATCGATAGCGACAGCTCCCCCCGCCCGAGAACCCGGAAGCTGTCGGCCGCCCCGGTCGACTCGACGCGGATCCCGACATTCCGCTCGCGTTCCTTGTCGAGCCGCTCGCGCAGGTGGCGGCTCGTCAGATATTTCCCCGAGCGACCCGAAAAGGGCGAGTCGTTGATGCGGAACTCCATCGAGAGGGTCGGCTCCTCGATCGAGATCCCCGAGAGCGGGGCCGGGTCGATCGGATCGAGGATCGTGTCCCCTATCTCGATGGTGGGGAAACCGCAGATCACGACGATGTCGCCTGCGGCCGCTTCCGAGACCTCCCGCCGCGCGAGCCCCTCGAACATGTAGATCATCCCGGCGCGGCCACATTCGACGAACGCGCCGTCCGAGCGCACTGCGGCCATCTCGGAGGCCAAGCTGAGGCGGCCGGATTGGATGCGGCCGACGGCCAGGCGCCCGAGGTAGTCGGAGTAGTCGATGTTGGCCACGATCATCTTGAACGGCGCATCGGCGATGAGCGGTGCCGGGATGTGCGAGAGAATGGCGTCCAGGAGCGGACGCAGATTCCCCTCGCGCGCCCCGGGATCGGATGAGACGAACCCGAGCCTTCCGGAGCCATAGAGGACCGGAAAGTCGAGATGATCTTCGTGCGTCGCCAGCGAGAGGAAGAGATCGTGGATCTCCCTCTCGACCTCGAGCGGACGGGCGTCGGGACGATCGACCTTGTTGATGAGGACGATGACCCGCTTGTGTCCCTCGAGAGCCTTCTTCAATACGAAGCGTGTCTGAGGAAGCGGCCCCTCCGCCGCATCGACGAGAAGAAGAACCCCCTCGACCATGGAGAGGATTCGCTCGACCTCCGAGCCGAAGTCGCGGTGGCCCGGGGTGTCGACGATGTTGATGACGGTATCCCGGTACCGGATCGACGTGTTCTTGGCGAGGATCGTGATCCCGCGCTCCCGCTCGAGTTCGCCGGAGTCCAAGATGCACTCGTCCACCTGCTGTCCTTCGCGGAAGAGACCTGACTGGCGGAAGAGGGCATCGACAAGCGTCGTCTTGCCGTGATCCACGTGCGCGACGATGGCGACCGCGCGTCTGTCCGCGCGCCGATGAGTGGAGACGGTCGAGTGCGTGTCGCCCGAGCTCACGGCTATCTCACCGCGCCTGGGCGCTCGCCCTGCGCGCGGCCGGAGCTGTCGTCCGCCGGGCCTGCCGTCGCGGCGCCGTCCCCTGCGACCGCCGGGACGACCCCGGCGACCGACCGGGCACGCCAGCGATGAGATCCTGGATCGCGTAGATGTCGGCGGCGTCTTCCGGGGTGACCAGCGAGATCGCGACCCCGCTCTGCCCCGCCCGGGCCGTGCGTCCGATCCGATGGACATAGTCTTCGGGATTCCGGGGAATGTCGTAGTTGACGACGTGATTGATCCCCTGAACGTCGAGCCCGCGTGCGGCGATGTCGGTCGCCACCAGGATGTCGATCTTCCCTCCGCGGAACGCCTCGAGGGCCGCCACGCGCTGGCTCTGGGTCTTGTCGCTGTGGATGGATGAGACCCGGTGTCCGAGCCGCTTGAGATAGACGGTCAATGCGTGGGCGCCGCGCCGGGTCCGCGTGAAGACGAGCGTGCGTCCCATGTCGCGACTGCGGATCAGCTCCGCCAATGTGCTCTTCTTCCTCCCGCAATCGACCCGGACCATGAGGTGTTCGATACCATCGGCCATCGTCGCCGAGGGCGCCACCTCGACGCGGACGGGATTGCGCAGGATGTCCTTCGCCAGGCGGACTATCTCTGGGTCCAGGGTCGCCGAAAAGAGCATCGTCTGCCTGTCCGTCGGGATCAGATCGATGATCTCCCGGACATCGTGGATGAATCCCATGTCGAGCATGCGATCGGCTTCGTCCAGAACGAGAAACCGAGTCTGGCCGAAGTCGATCAGACCCCGCCAGATGTGATCCTTGAGACGCCCAGGAGTCGCGACGAGGATGTCCACGCCGTGCCGGAGCATCATGATCTGCGGGTCCATCGGTACCCCGCCATAGACCGCCGTCGATCGGATCCCCAGCGGTTCGCCGAACTCACGAACATTGCGACCCACTTGCATCGCCAGTTCCCGAGTCGGCACGAGCACGAGGGCGCGAAGCGTTCCAGGCGCCGTGCCGCGGAGCTGGTGGAGGATCGGGAGCGCGAAGGCTGCGGTCTTGCCCGTGCCCGTCTGAGCGCATCCCATGATGTCGCGACCCGCGAGGAGAGGCGGGATCGCCTGCGATTGAATAGGTGTGGGCGTGGCGAAGCCGCAATCGCGGACTGCCTGCAACAGCTCGGCGGCCAGGCCCAAGGCCTCGAAACTCATCTACGTTCCTTCTCTTGACCTGCGTCCTCCAATCCCATGGATGGAGGAGAGTCACTGTTTGTCCGGTGTCCGCGCGGCTGGTGCGACGTTCAGCACACCCAGGAAACACGCAGATCCTCGGACGCTCTCTAGATTGGGAGTCACTTGGGGGATCATCGATCGGGACTGACCGGGCAGGCTCCTTGGAGTAGGAACGCTCTGCAGATGGACATCGACCCTCAGGACAACCGCACTTGTTGGTCCCAACAGCTTCTCACTACCGGGATTATCGGCCAGATGCCATGGGGATTGCCAGTGGAAAGATATCGGCCGGCATCGCCTCCCGTCTCCCCGGTCGCGACCCGGCGCCGCGTCCCGCCGCCTGCGGCCCACCGGTCGCGTCCCGGCGCCGCGTCCCGCCGCCTGCGGCCCACCGGCGGCCCGCTCCTTTCCCTCGACGTCGCTCCCACGCCCCGCCCGCGGACGCGGATCATTCCACCAGGCGATAGCGAAAGGGGACGATGACGATGAAGTTGATGGCATGGGAGCCGACGCGGTAGGGCTTGAACTCCCAGTGGCCCATCACTCGCGTCGACGCGGCTTCCAGGAGCGGATCGGCAGTGGGTTCCTTCAGCGTCCGCACGGACACGACCTTCCCGAGGGTGTCCACATGCACTTCGAGCTTGACCAATCCCTCGATCCCTCCGCGCACCGCCTCGATCGGGTACTCCGGCCGCACCAGCTTGAGGATCTGGATCTTGTCGGACCGCGCGACGCGGGATCCGCCGGGGGAGTAGAGCCAGTCCTCGCCCAGCTCGATCACGACAGGGCTGCCGGGGTCGCCGGGCAACGGCTGGCCGGGATGGCCCGAGGTCGGCGTCCCCCTGGGGTCGTACTGGCCGACGGACGCCTTGGCGGTCCGGCCGCCCACGACATCGGGATTGGGCTCCGTTCCGACCACGGAGACATTGACCAGATCGGCCGGCCCGTGGTAACGGGGGGCGCGCACCAGAGAGACCCGCGCGTTCCGGGGGCCGTCGATGGGGGCGAGATCTCCGCGCCTCGGTCGGCCCGGGAAGCCGATCGGGACATCGGGATCGAATAGGGACAGAACCATCGAAGGATTCAAGCAGAAGGCTGCGACGATGTGCGCTGCGACCGAGAGGAAGCATGCCCGCCGGATGGTCTTTCGATATGAGCGTCTCCGCTCTTCTGCCCGGCCCGGCGGGAGCGTCTCGGCGGGCATCGTTACCCCCCTTCAGCTCGAGGATAGCAGACGTTTCGAGAGGATGGGGGATCACGCCCCCGGATGAGAGAGCCTCCAGCTGAGGGTCGGAATGGATCTGGGCAAGAGGATCCGCGGGAGCAGGTGCGGGCTGTCCTTCTCGTTGACGAACGCGTATCTCGTGGTCGAGGCAGAAACGTAGATCTCCCTGGCGATCGACACAGCGGTCTCGGTGACGGTCCCGTTCGGATAGCAGAAGTGCTCGACCGGCCGGCCAAGCTTCTCCTCGAGAACGCGCTTGCTCTCTCTCAGCTCGTACTCGATGTCGGCGTTCTCGAGGGTTGCGAGAATCGGATGGTTCATCGTGTGGGATCCGACCGTGATCAAGTCCTGGGGAAGATCGAGGACATCCGCCCAGGTCATCGAATCGTATGCATCCCTCTGGCTCTCGGTCGGCTCAAACCCCTCGCTCTCGCCGACGATCACCGACCGGATCGATTGGAGCCTCTCCTGAGAGAGCGTCTTGAGCCACTCTACTACCGCTGAGATGTCGTCGCTGGGGGAGTGAACCGATGCGAGGAGCCGCTGCAGGCTCGATCGCCGCATCCACTGCATGCGCGCCCGAAGGTCGTTGTTCCAGAGCCTCTCGCCGCGATCGATGAGTCCTGGGCAGACGTAGAAGGTGGCAGGCAGTCCCAGTTCCATGAGGATTGGGCGGACCACCGTGTAGTGCGAGCGCAAGCCATCGTCGAAGGTGAGGGCGACCGCGCCATCCGCCTCCGGGGCTCCGTTCCTCAAGCCGTCGACGATCTCGCTCAGCGGCACGACTCGGAGGTCGTTCTTGAGGAACTCCATCTGGGCGCGGAAGACGTCGGAAGGAATCGAGGCCGCCCCAACCTCATGCGCAAAGAGGATCCTCATCCTCTTCTGGCGCCGGGCTCGGCCCGGCGTGACTCCTGTGGAGTGCAGGACGGCTCGCGTAAGAGCGGCCGCGGCTTTTCTCATCGGCTGAATGTGGGATCTCATCGCCGTCACAGACGCAGATTCCCCTCGTTCGCCCTCACATCCGATCCAGCAACGAACCACACGATTCTAGCACAGGCCTCCCGCACGTTCCAGCCGGTTGGCCGGCGGTTCCAGACGGCGAGGAGGACTGCGGTCGCCATCAGCGCCGCTCCCATGGCCTGATGCGCCGTCCGGAGGAGCACGGAAACCGTGGCGGGCTGCGGGTCGTCTCCTGCGATGCGCCTGCCGACCAGGGCGGCAATCCCGAGCGCGACCTCTCCTCGGCCTCATGCTCGTCGACCGCGGGGGGTGAGAATGACGGGAGCAAGGGGAAGCGGCGCGCGCGGGCGGAGACTCCTGGACTTCAGGTCGGGAGGTTGGGTGATTGCCCTCGCGATCCTCCTCACCGGCGGGGCGATCGCCTGGCGCCTCGCGGGGGTCGTTCGATCCGGGGGAGCGAGAGCGGTCGGAGACGGCCGGCATGTCGAGACCTACGGATTCGATCTCACCCCATGCCTCGTGCCGATCATGTCGATCGTCCCCGGAGGGATGCCGAAGGATGGCGTCCGCGCCCTCCGCCATCCCCCCCTCATGACCCCGCAGCAGGTCGATTCGATAACGAGGAGGACGCACCGCAAGTACCTCGTACCGAGGGATCGCGTGGTCGGAGTCGCTCTGGAAGGGGCGTCGCGCGCCTATCCGATCAGGGTGCTCAACTGGCATGAGGTCGTCAACGACACCCTGGGAGGGAGACCGATCGCCGTGACTTACTCGCCCCTCTGCGATGCCGTTGTCGTCTTCGATCGCGAGGTCAATGGCGAAGTCTTGGAGTTCGGCGTCAGCGGGCTGCTGTGGAACTCGAATCTCCTGATGTACGAGAAGCGAGGGGACGGCACGAGCGAGAGTCTGTGGAGCCAGCTCCAGGGGCGGGCCATCGCCGGGCCGTGCGCGGCCTCCGGCCGCCGCCTATCCATCCTTCATGCCCATCTCGTTCACTGGGAGAGCTGGGTGGATGATCATCCAGCCACGACCGTCCTCGCCCCCGATCCCAAGATGCTCAAGGAGTACCGTCGCAACCCCTACGTGAGCTACTACGGATCCGATCGCCTTCGCTTTCCCGTCGATCCGCTTCCACAGGACGTGTTGCTGCCCATCAAGGCGCCCGTCGCGATCGTGCGCGCCGGCGGGGGGGACGAGCGGATCGTTCCCTATCCCTGGGTCGCGCTCAATGCGGATCGTCAGGGCCTCTGGCGCACGACGATCGACGGCGCGCCGGTGATCTTCCGTCACTCCGACGCTCCGTCCACGGTTGACGTCCTCCCAAGCGACGCCGAGATGGCGCTCTCGGTAGCCCACTCCTTCTGGTTCGCGTGCTATGCCGCGCGTGAGGGAAAGATCGAGGGCGCCCTGATCGGGAAGCCGGCCGATCGCTAGGCCAGCCCTACCGCCTCATGTAGCCCGCCACGCCGTCCAGGAACATCTGCACCGAGACCATGACGAGGATCATTCCCATCAACCGCTCCATGGCGATCAAACCCCGCTGGCGGAACACCCTGTAGAAAACGCCCGAGAACAAGAGGATGGCCGCGGAGACGATCCACGCGACGAGGACGGCGAGGAGCCACTCAGCCAGCCTTCCCGGTTCCGATCGGGCGAGGAGAAGGATCGTGGCCAGAGCGGAGGGGCCCGCCACGAGGGGGATCGCGAGAGGGACGATGAACGGCTCGCCGTCTGGGATGTCGCCGAGAATCCCCTCGTGGGGCGGGAAGATCATCCGGAGGGCGATCAGGAAGAGGACGATGCCGCCGGCGATGCTGATCGTCTCCTGCCGGAGGTTGAGGAAGCGCAGGATGTACTCGCCGATCAAGAGGAACCCGACCAGGATGGCGAGGGAGAAGAAGAGCTCCCGCACGAGAACGCGCCGCCGTTTCTTCGGGTCGAGCTTCTTGAGGACGGCGATGAAGATCGGCACGTTCCCCAACGGGTCCATCGTCAGGAACAGGGTGACGGCGGCTGAGAAGACATCCATCATCGATCTCCCTTGAAACGGCGCCCATCGATCATGTGGAGGATGGCGAGGAGCGGATGCTTGATGAGCATGCGCGGGCCGGAGTGGCGCATCACCTCCCGCACACGCTCGCGGTACGCTGGCCGATAGCAGTGGATGGGGCAGTCGGAGCAGGGGGGCTTCTCCGTCCCGTAGGGGCAGTTCTCGAGCCGGCACGACGCATAGTCGAGCAGATCGGCGCATTCGGCGCACAGCGTTTCTGCGACGCCGTGTCGATCGCGGCAGTAGATCGCGATCATCGCCTCGAGCGTCCGCCTCTCCCTGGCGAGCCGTCCCTCCATCGAAGGGAGCGGCTCCTGCGCCGTCCGTCCCATGCCGGGAAGGTTAGCGCATCGCTGCATCGGCCGCAGGTCTGCCGATCTACCGCAGGATCAGGAGCTTCGCGGTCGTCCTGTAAACGCCGGACCGGGCAGCCAGGGTCGCGCGGGCGAAATAGATTCCCGATCGCGCGGGCGACATCGGATCCAGCCTGATCTCGCCGGCGGGCGTCCAGAGGCCGCGAGCGGCGGCGAGCTCCCTTCCCGTGACGTCGTACAAGCCCCAGGAGAACGTTCCTTCCTCCCGGAGCGCGGCCAGGATGCCGCCGTCGATCCCGGAGCGCAACTCAAGCATCGAGCCGGCGGGGGGGGCGAGCGGCGGAGAAGGGATCTCCGCTGGGTCCAAGAAGACCGTGTAGTGGCCGGACCCATCCGCGAAGAGGACGAGGACCTGTCGCGCGGGATCGTGGATCCAGTCGGCGCACTCGCAACCGTCGCGCAGTAGGAGGGCCGGAGGAGCGATGACACCCGCAAGCGCGAGGGAGGCCGGCATGCCGTCTTGAATCTCCCACCGGAATGTGAAGTCCCCCGTGGAGGGCCAGAAGCCGACGGACGGCAGGTCGAGCTCGGCGCTGGCGACGTTGCTCACCATGAAGAAGTCGAAGTGGCGGAGGGCGGGATCGATCTCTCCCGCGAAGCGCGCGAAGGTCCCGACAGGCTCGCGCATCTCGATCTTCGCCCAGTACCAACGGCCCTCCTCGTCCGCCCGGATCGAGATTCGTCCAGGGTGTCGGTCCAGGGCGAAGGAGCCGAGGAAGTCGCAAATCCTCTCTTCTTCGGCGCAGCTCCAGCCGTGTCCGGCAATCGCCGATTCGCGCAGGACGACCTCGTCCGCGTAAGGGGCCATCACCGCGTACAGATCCTCCGCGTGCCGTCGCCAGACCTGGTCCGACGCGCCAAGGCCGAATGTGAGGTAGAGAGGAAGATGCAGGGCGTTCACGTGCATGCTCTCGGAGGAATCGGCGAAGAAGATCGCGGAGTTGCGGTGGTACTCGAAGGGAACCTGGTCCGGCGTGCCCCCGAAAGAGGCGATCATGGAGTTGTTGATCCCTTGCTCGTGGAATCTGCGCTCGCAATCCTGAATTCCCGAGATGGAGGCCGAGGCGGCGACCATCGGACCGGTCGGATCGAGGTGGTTGTTGGCGAAGACCATGCCGGCGGCTCCGCCCATGGAGGCGCCGACCATGTAGATCCGGTCAGGATCGACGCAGTAGCGCTCCTCGATCCATCGGATCACGTCGACGACATGCGATTGCGTCGGGTGGTTGTTCCAGTGGACGGGGGAGACCCCTTCGTGGGAGGCGGCGATCCAGCCGCGCTCATTGCAGATGGCGCCGATCGTCGTCGCCGAGCGCATCTCGAATCGATCGCCGCCCCACTGGTGCCATCCGACAAGGAGCGGCCGCGGATCCCCGGGACGATAGTCGTCCGGAATCTGGAGCCAGAACGTCTCTGTCGTGTCGCCGAGGGTCGTGGGAATCGTGACGTCGTACTCGATCTGGGCGCGCGCCAGATCGGGGCGCGCGCCCCCCGCGCCGCTTCCCAGGAGAAGGGCGATCAGGAAAACCCGGTCGAACCGGCTCTGGCGGGGCGGCTTCGTGCGCATCTGTTGCCTCATGACGATACGATTATACCGTTTGCTTGCCTCATCCGAAAGCAACTAGCGCGGTTTGACTGCTCCGAGACGCTTCCGTCCAGAGGAGCGGATTCGGATGTTGTAGATTGCGCTGGACCTGCCAGGCAGCCTGAGTATCCTGAAGCGGCGTGGAACCCATTGGAGGGATTGGGAAATGAAAAAGCCGAATCGTGGCCACGGTGCGCGGGTCCGTCTTCTTTCCATGATCATCGCGCTTCTCGCTTTCAGCGGGCTGGCCGGTTGCGGCGACGATGACGATGGGGCGCCCGATGGCCAGCAGGGGGAGAACACGGCCCCCGTGATCGACAGTCTCAGGATCAGCGTTCCGGTCACGGCCCCCTCGGACAGCGTGCGGATCTGGTGCCACGCGCGAGACGCGGACGACGACGCGCTCGTCTACGCCTGGCAGGCGGCGGACGGCACGATCTCCGGGAGCGGCCCTGCCGTGGACTGGATCGCTGCGGGAGGAACCGGCGCCCATGCCGTCACGGTCACTGCGACCGATGGCCGGGGAGGAGTCGCTCGAGACAGCATCTCGATCGATGTGATGGAGGGGAGCTTGCTGGTTCAGACGCGAGGCGGCCTCATCGCAATCGGAGCGCGAGGCGACTGGTTCGTCTTCTCGGCACTCAGGTCCTCCGTCGAGGTTCTGGAAACACGGATCTTCGTCAAGGGACAGAGGGAAATTCAAGAGCTGGACCACACGGGAGCAGGAATCCAGACGATCGAGATCAGCGATCCTGCCGTGAGCGGCCATGACTTCGCGATGCTTCCATCCGGAGGATTCGCCTTCGCTTCGAACGATGACGACATCGTGCACTTCATGACGGCGGACGGGATGCTCGTGGAGTCCGTCCCCATGCCGAACCCCTCACCGGAAAGCCTCCAGAACATCGACGGGACCGTGGTCGACAATCGGCTGATCTTGTCGGAGAACGGAAACAACGAGCTCGTAGCCTTCGACCTGAGCACGCGCGCCGCCTCGATCTTCCGCTCCTTCCCCGAGTGGGGAGGGTGGTTGGGGGCGATCGACCATGACGGCGATCTCTTCTATCTCTGCGGGGGGACTGCGATCCGCCGATTCACGGAGACCGGTGAGCCTGAGGATGTCGCGCGGCTTCCGGCCGGGAACATCACGGGGATCGTCGTCGTCGGCAACTATGCCTATGCGGTCGTCAACTTCGAGGGGTCGCTCCACAGAATAGACGTTCGGACCGGGGCGGATGAGACGCTCGTGACGGGGCTCGACTATCCGCAGGACATCGAGCATCTACCGGTCAGGCTGGCGCCGCGCTAGGAGAAGAGAAGGAGCGCGCAGAACATCACGAGCCAGACCGCGCCGAGGAAGTGCCAGTACATCTGGCAGTACCCGACCCCGGCGTGCCGTTCGGCCGTGTATCGCCCCGAGCAGGCGCGCCGCAGGACAATCCCGAGAGGAATCAGCCCTCCAATCACGTGGGCGGCGTGCAGGCCCGTCAACATGAAGAAGGTGAACGTGTAGAGATTGGCGTGGGATGCCGCGTGGGCGGCGATCAGCCCGGACCAGTTGAGCGCCTGCGAAGCGAGGAAGACGATCCCAAGGAGGAACGTCGCGAGAAGGGCTCGCAGGAACGGGCCCTGGGACTGCCGCCTGACAGCGCGAAGGGCGGTCTCGATTGCCAGGCTGCACAACAGGATGATGACGGTGCTGATCCACAGTCCGCTCGGGAGGGGAGGAAGGCCGGGCGGCGGCCACTGCTCTGCGCGGGCGCGGACGGCGAGATACCCTATCAGGCTGGCCACGAAGAGAATGGAAAGGGACGCGATCAGGAGCCACATCCCGAGCCTTCCGGCGCCGGGCACCGTCCGCTCCTCCGACATCGCCGGCTACCTCCGCTCCATCTCGGGAGCGTAGTCGGGGATCATCTCGGGCTGGTACTCCTTCGTGTCGATCAAGGCGATCCCGACGAAGAGAGCGACGAAGAGGAGGGCCGAGATGAAGACGACCGAGTTGAAGGGCCTGTCGTAGCGGAGGTGCATGAAGAAGAGCGCGACGAGGCCCGCCTTGACCGTGGCGATGGCGAGCGCGATCCATAGGTTCGCGCCACCCAGATCGACGCGCGTCACCGCGACGGTGATGATCGTCAGGACCATGAGGCCCGCCCAGACTCCGGCCAGGATCTTCAGTGGGGTGACGTGGGCGAGTTGCTGATCCTCATGCCCCCTCGTCCCGTTCTCGGTCGGGCCGGTCATTCCATCGCGCATCGCAGCACTCCCTCTTTCGAACCGCTCAGTGGATCAGATAGAGAAGCGGGAACAGGTAGATCCAGATCAGATCGACGAGATGCCAGTAGAGGCCGACGTTGTCGACCGGGGCGAAGTAGGCCGGTCCGAACTCGCCCCGGCGCGCCCGGATCAGGATCCAGATGATGAGGGAGATCCCCGCGATCACGTGGAGCGCGTGCAGCCCCGTCATCAAGAAATTGATACTGAAGAAGAGGTGGACGTACCTCGGTTCGCCGTGGACGGTTTGATGCTCCTTGGCGACCGCGGCGGGATCGCCGAGCCCGGGCGGGCCGACCGCCGCCTCGGGTCGGTGTGATGGATCGTGTGGCCGACATTGTCCAGGTGATGATTGATCAGATGGACCAGCGCGTGGACCTCGGCCGGCCGCCGTGGTCCCGCGACCACGAGGGAGCGTCCGCGGTGAGCAGTCAGATCGGCAGCGATCGCGGCGACTAAATCGAACTCGCGCGGCCGGTCCCCGAATCGAGAGATCTCCGGTCGGTTCGCGAGCGAACCACCCGCAGGATTCGCGCGGAGTAGGTCGTGAAGAAGCATGCCCGCGACCGCCGGGATCATGCTCTGCCGGACCGGGTAGCGGTGATCCGCGACGCTTCCGGTCAGCGAGAGCGCGGCTTCGACCGCGTGCAGCCGGTTCATCCGGCCCCCCTCGGCCTGCCGCCAGGCCGCATGGTCGCGCGCGTGCCTGGGCGCCGCGGGATGGGTCATCAGGATGTCGGCGTCGAGGCAGAGGACGACGGACACCGCGGAGAGATCGAGATGGGAACGGAAGGGTCTGCCGAAGGCGAGCCCCGCACCAGCTCTCTCATTGTCGCGTGAGACCGGCTCGAACTCGAACCAGCGGGCCTCAGGGTGGGCTTCCAGGAATGCCGATCGCATGGCGAGGAGGCTCGGCGAGGATGTCGCCTCGCTGAGAATCCGCAACCCCGCGCCGCGCGAGTCGCGGAGCGACCTGAACCGCTCTCGCGCGAAGGCGGTGAAGGGCTCCCAATCGCTCACCGTTCTGCGAGATCCGTCGCGTCTCGCGACCGCCTGGCTCCGATCCGGGTCGTAGAGCTCGAGGATGCTCGCCTGGGAGATCGAATCGGATGCGCCCCGGGCGATCGGATGATCCGGGTTTCCCTCGACCTTGATCGGGCGGCCGTCGTAGCTCGTGATCAGCAACCCGCGCCCATGGCCGCCGACCTCCATCGACGTCGCGAACTGCAGCGGTTTGCCGGGAATGTAGCCCGCGGGCCTCGATGCCGGGACGATCCGCTCCGTGGGCCACCGGCACCCGGACAGTCCGGCGAGAGCCGCCGACGCTCCCATGAGCTTCAGGAACTGCCGTCGCGTCGCGGGCGGCAGCGATTCCCAGTCCTTGCCGGGGAACTCGCGCGCGAACTTCGAGCGGAAGTCGGAGGAGCGGGCAAGCTCGTCAAGGCTCCGCCAGTGAGTCGTCCGCATCGCCGCCCCTACCGATGGCATGTTCCGCAGTCCGTGGAGGGATTGATGTCGTGGCGCTCGCGCAGGCTCCTGCCCATCGCGCGCGGGTCCTCTCCGGGCACCCAGTCGAGCTTGGTGACGTATTCGACCGGGCGGAGGGGTTCCTCGGGACTCCTGTGGCAATCGAGGCACCAGCCCATCGTGAGCGGCATCTCCTGCGAGACGATCTCCATCTTGTCGACTCTTCCGTGGCACGACACGCATCCCACTCCGCTGCGGACGTGGGCGCTGTGGTTGAAGTAGACGTAGTTGGGAAGGTCGTGGACGCGGACCCAGGGAATGGGCATCCGGTCGCGAAGCTCTCGCGGACGGCGAGCAGCTTGTCGCTCTGCGAGAGGATTTTCTGATGGTAGTTCATGCAGGTCTGGGTCGGCGGGATCGCGGCATGCGCCGCCTGCTCGACCGTCGAGTGGCAATAGCGGCAATCGATGCCGAGCTGCCCGGCGCGGAGCGCGTGGCTGTAGGAAACAGGCTGCTTGGGCATGTAGCCGACCGCTGTCGTCTTGGCCGATGTTCCGTAGGCAATGAGGAGAACGATGTAGAGGGGGACTCCAGCCAGGACCAGCGGCAAGGCGGGTCGGATGCTATTGGTCCACTTCGGAAAGGAGAAAGAGTCCATATGAAATCTTGTTCACAAACAGCCCGGATTAGGGACGCGGGACGGCGCGTGTCAAGGAGTGACGCCGGCCTCTGGAATCCAGGAGTCGTAATAGCAATGTCGTTTCCGAACGCGCAGCCCTTATGCTGAGTCGGCTTCCGCGCAGCGTCCGTCGGGCCTGGGCCTCGGGTGCGCTTCCGCTCTGGCCGCATGCGGCCGGGCGGCGTATCCTTCCCGCGGTGCGAGTCGATCGATCGGACATCATTGCGTTTCTCGTCGGCTTCGTCTCGCTCCCGGCGCAGGCGATCCTCTTGAGGGAACTCCTTGGCCGGGACGCGGGGAACGAGCTTGCCCTGACGATCTACCTGGCGCTGTGGCTGGCCGGTTCCGCCCTGGGGGCGCGCTTCTGGGAGGCGGCCGTCCGAGACCGGGGAGGCGCGGTCAGGACTCTCCTCCCGCTCGGTCTCCTGATCGCGACGTTGGCGGTCGCCGCGGCGCGAGCCATGCCCATCCCCGGCGCCGCGAAGGGCGAGATCATCGGTCCGGAGGCCATCCTGCTCCTGGGGCTCCTCACGCTCTTTCCGGCGTCCTTCTTCACGGTAGGATTGTTTCCCCTGGCGGCGCGCCAGGTCCGGAGCGCCGGACGCGCGTACATGGCGGAGGCCGCCGGCGCCTTGGCGGCGGGGCTCGCGACGACCATTCTCTTCATCGCGCGCGTGCCTCCGATCGCGATCCTCGGGATCTCATGGGCCTGCCTGATCGCGTCGCTCTCGCGCAGGCTCGCCGCCCCCGCGGCGGCCCTCCTGCTGATCGCGGCCATCGCATCGGGGTGGATCGGAGATCTCGATCACGCCCTCTTCCGAGCCGCCTGGGAGGCGCGCCACCCGGGGATGCGTCTGACGGCGCACGCGCACACGCCGTCGCGCGTGCTGGCGATGGCGGAGCGCGAGGGGGAGAGGCTCTTGTATCAGAACGACGCCCCCTTCGAGGCGATCGACGATCCCTACGAAGCGGATGCCGTGGCCGCGCTCCTTCTTGCCGTGGGGGAAGGCGCCCACGATCTCCTCCTTGTCGGCTTCGGCGGTTCGAGCGTCGCTCCCTCGCTGGCGCGGGCGGGAGTCCGGAGCGTGACCTGCCTGCTGCCGGACCGCGAGGACACCCTCCTGGCCGGCCGCCATCCGTCTGTCGTCTACAGGATCGGCGACGCGAGGGCCGAGCTGCGGACGATGTCGGATCGCTACGACCTGATCGCGATCTCCGGTCCCATGGCGGCAAGCCTCGGCTCGAACAGGACGCTGACGCTGGAGTCCTTCCGCGCAATGGGCCGGCGACTCCGCGCCCGCGGCGGAGTCGTGGTGATCGCTCCGGGCGGAGCCGCGGCGTCTGGGCCGGAGGCGTCCGGCTGGAGGGCGTCGGTGGCCCGCGCCCTGCACGAGGCGGTCGGGCACCTCGAGATGATCGAGGCCGATCGCATCGTGCTTGCCGCGTCGCCCGCTTCGGGGGCAGTCAGCCTGGTCGCCGATTCTCTGCGCGCGCGTCTCGCGCGAAGCGGACATCGCCTGGCGACCTATCCGCCCGAGAGGTTCGCTCTCGAGTACCCCGCGGAGCGCAGGACGGCATGGCCGGCAGTTGGATCGCCTTCCCCTCGCGGAATCCTGACTCTCGATGCCGCGCCCTCCAATCGGGACGCGCGACCGTCCGCGCTCGCTCACGCCCTGCGGTGGTGGGGACGCAGGAGCGGAATCCACGGAGCCTGGCCGCGCACGCTGCCCTACGCGGCGCTCGCGCTCGTTGCTCTGGCCGTGCTGATGCCTTGGGCGCGCGGACGGGAGGCCGGAGGGATGAGCGCGCTGGTCGCGACCGGCGCGACGGCCATGGGACTCGATCTCCTCGTTCTCATGACCTACCAGACCCGCGTGGGCCTCCTGCAGTCGGGCCTTGGCGCTCTGCTGGGAGCGTTCCTGGGAGGGATGGCCGTGGGGGCCTGGATCGCCGGGCGTCTGGCCCGTGGACGCCGCTCCCTGAGCGGAGCGTGCGTCGCTCAAGGGGTCCTTGGAATGGCAGCGGCCTTCCTCCTGCCGCGGTTTCCCGCAGGAGATGCCTTCCTCTCTACCATCCTGTTTGTTGTGGCGGCGCTTCTGCTCGGAGCGAGCTGCGGATTCCCGTTTCCGATCGTCGCGGGACGCGCTTCAGCGGCGAAGTCGTGGGCGGCCGACTCGATCGGCGGCATGCTCGGGGCGATTCTGGTCCTGGCGTTGATCACGAGGGGACTGACGTGCACGGGGATCGCGCTGGCGGCGCTGCCGCTTCTGGCCCTTCTCAGGATCCGGACCAGGGCGCGTGACCGGGTCTGGTGGACGGACCCCGACGGCTCCCTCCGCCCCGCTAGGTTCGCATTCGCGGCGCGGGGCTTCGGGAACCGGTCGGGGTCCCCGGACGCGCCGCATGGTGGACGGACCCCGACGGCTCCCTCCGCCCCGCTAGGTTCGCGTTCTCGGCGCGGGGCTTCGGGAACCGGTCGGGGTCCCCGGACGCGCCGCATGGGGGACGGACCCCGACGGCTCCCTCCGCCCCGCTAGGTTCGCGTTCGCGGCGCGGGGCTTCGGGAACCGGTCGGGGTCCCCGGACGCGCCGCATGGTGGACGGGCCCCGACGGCTCCCTCCGCCCCGCGGGCCTAAGTCCACAGCCCCGGGATCGCCCGGCCGCAGCTCGAGCACGATCCACCCTTCAGGGCAGTCTCCATGATTGTGTAACCGACGCGCTTGATCAGGGTCTTCCCGCAGCCGGGGCAATAGGTGCTCTCTGCGGGATGCCCCGGGGCGTTCCCGACGTAAGCGAAGTGAAGCCCCGCCTCTCTTGCGTATCCGTGGATCCTCTCCAGCGTCCCGATGGGCGTCGACGGCAGATTCTGGAGGCGATACATCGGATGGAAGCGCGTGAAGTGAAGGGGGACCTCCGGGCCGAGAGTTCGCGCGACCCACTCGCAGAGTCCGCGCATCGATCCCTCGTCATCGTTCAGCGTGGGCACGACCAGCACGACGATCTCGAACCAGATTCCCGTTTCCTTCAGGATCTCGAGGGTCCGCAGGACCGGCTTCAGCTCGCCGTCGCAGACGTCGCGGTAGAAGGACTCCGTGAACCCCTTGAGGTCGATCTTCACGCCCGACAGACGGGGGAGGAGATCCCGGAGAGGCTTCTCCTGGATGTATCCGTTCGAGATGACGAGGCTCCGCACCCCGCGCGCGTTCCCGGCGTCCGCAACGTCCCGCACGTATTCCCAGAAGACGACCGGTTCGCTGTAGGTGAAGGCCACGAACGGGCAGGAAGAGCCGCGGGCGGTCTCGATCACCCTCGCCGGCGGGACCTCGACGCTGGGGATCTGCTCCGGCCTGAATTGCGAGATCTCCCAGTTCTGACAGTACCGGCACTGGATGTTGCATCCGGCCGTCGCGATCGAGAACGCCTTCGCCCCTGGGAGGACATGGAAGAAAGGCTTCTTCTCGACCGGGTCGATGTGCGCCGCGCAGACGCGGGAGTGGACGAGAGTTCTGTATTTGCCTCCGACGTTCATACGCACGCCGCAGGTGCCGCGCTCCTGATCGGCTACGCGGCACTCGCGCGGGCAGAGGCGGCAGACGGCGCGGTCGCCGCTCAGCGAGTCCCAGTAATCCGCCGGAGCGTCCGAGACCTCCCGTTCGCCGTCCTCAGCGGGCGCGAAGTCGAACAGTCCCTGGCCTAGCGCGGGACGAGGGAGCTGATCTGAATGTGGAAGGGGATCGAGAGCGCAGAGTCCCCCCGCGGCCGTCGCGCAGCGGGCGAGGAAACCGCGCCGGCCGAGCGAGCGGTCCATCAGGCGGCCACCTCCCGCACCGCGATCCGCGAACGATCGGCGATCCCGAGGCCGCGTCCCTCGGCCGTGGCGAGCCATGTCGGTTCCCGCCCGTCGTCGCGCAGCGCCGGCATCCCTCGCGCGGCGCGCTCCGCCTCGATCATCTCCCAGGCGATCCGATCGATCGCGATCGGATCGAGGGAGACCAGGATCTTCCGCGGCTTGAACAGGTAGGGGGGAGCGAGCGCGGGGCCGCCGTGGCACTGGGCGTCGATCGCATCGACGATGTTGAGGCGCAGCTTCGGCGCGATCGCGGGATGATCGAGGAGGTCGGCGAGATAGGGATCGCAGCGGTTCGCGTGGTAGCGGTTCGGGTTGTGGATCAGGCCGAAGAGGTTCTTGCAGGCGGCGGAGACGCCCGAGAGGTCGTGGTCCTTGCATACGCCGACATTCACCAGAACGGTGGCGTGCTCGGTGAGGATGCGCGTGAAGAGCGACCCGATCGAGCGGTGCTCTCGGATCTCCGTTTCGTATCCGCCTCCGCGCAAGGCGTCGGTGCCGAAGCAGCGCACGGCGTCCGCGGCGCGCGCGATCGGGTAGCCGGCCCGCTCGAGTTCGCGCGAGGTCCTGTCGAAGAGGACTATCGCGCCCGCCGGAACGCCCGCAGAGCGGATTCCCCGCACGACGGCATCGACCAGGGGAGGACGGGGGGACAGCGAGGCGCCCGAAAGACAGTTCAGCTTGATCGCCACGCGATCGCCAGGAGCGAAGAGGCTCCTCCATGTGTCGGGTCCGCCGAGGCCCGTGATGGCGGCGAGCGCGGAGTCCAGACCGGGAAGGAAGTCGGCCGGATCTCCGTCGCAGGAGATCGCGGCGACAAGGCCCCGCTTGCCCGGCCCGCCGAGGGCTCGGGCCGGGGATGAGCGCGCCGCGACGGCCGCCGCGGCCATCCCCAGGAAAGCGCGTCGCCTCAACGGCTGTGCTTCTCCTCGAAGACCTGCGCCTCGAACACCTCGAACTGCGTCCCGCTGCGCCATTCCTCAGAACCCAGCCCCGCCTTCCTGCAGAGGTGCCGGAGCATCGTCTCCCTGTCCCAACCCTGCTCCGGGGCGACCTGCGGAAGGAAGACCGCGCGGCGCCCGTCCTTCTCCAGAAGGACGCCGTGCCTCCCGACCTCGATCGCATCGTAGCCGGGGACGGGGACCGGCGGCGTCAGGACTGAGATCTCCACTTCGATCTCGGCAAGCTCGTCGGGACGGAGCGCCGGGAAGCGCGGATCGTGGAAGGCCGCGTTGATCGCCTGGTGGGCCACGCCCCGGACGAGCGGCTCGGTCCCGACGATGTTGCCGATGCAGCCGCGCAGATCGCCCGAGTCCGTGAGGGTCACGAAGACGCCCCGCTGCTCGTGGAGGGGCGAGTCTTCTCCGAACTCGTCGGGAACGCGGGCGGGCGGCGCATCGCTTCCCCGGAGGGCCGCGCCGATCGTGCGGCGCGCGAGGTCGAGAAGGAAGGCCTGTTCCTTCTCCGACAGCATCCTGGGCCGGCCGGGAGTGGAGCCGCCCGCAGGCTCGCGGATCGTTCCTCCCCCCGCCGCTTCGTCCGCGGTCGCGAAGGCCATGGCGACGTAGCTCACTGAATTCGTGAAGTCCCCCATGAGATCTCCCGATCGGGCGTACCCGAGTGTGGAGGCCCTGACAGGCTTTCCGCTGTACATCCCGAGCAGGACGCGGATCGGCTCGGCGCCGCAGATCGTCACGCCTGTTCGTGAGAGGTAGTCGTCGAACTCCGTGGGCGATAGCCTGCCGATCGCGCCGATCGCGTCGTTGTCGAGATCGTGGATTCTCCGCGGGATGTCGTCGCGGAAGGGAGTGTAGCCGTAGTTCGGTCCGAAGTGCGTGAAATCGGACGAGACGACGAGGAGCGCCCTGGGCCCGAGGAGAGCTTCCACGGCCTCGCCGATCGAAGCGAGGGTCTCCTCATCAAGGCGGCCGATGACGATCGGAACGAGCTTGAACCCCGGTGCGAGCGCGACCTGAAGGAACGGAAGCTCGATCTCCAGGGAGTGCTCCTTGGCGTGCGCGGCCGGAAGGCGCTGGAAGCCGCGCCGTCCAGCGAGGGAAGCGAGGGCGTTCTGGTCGAGCGGCGTCTCGCCGAGCGGCGTGCGCCACGCCGAGTGCTCCGGCAGGGCCGCGCCGCTGAAGGCGAGACGATGGCTCGGTCCGAGGAGAACGACGCGGTCGTAGGAGCGGCCCCGCACCGACGCGAACGCCTTGCCGGCCGTCGCGCCCGAGAACTGATAGCCGGCGTGCGGCGCGATCAAGGCCGAGGGAGGAAGCTCCACGGCTGCGGGGGGCCCGAGGTAGGCCTCGACGGCCTTGCGCAGCTCTGCGGCGTCCCCCGGGTACCAGCTCCCGGCAAGGATCGGCTGACGGACATCCCCGCGGCCGCGCCCCGGGGCGGCGAGCAGGAGCGCGCAGGCGACGGCGGCGGCGCATGCGCGGGCGATCCGACTCCGAGAGGGGATGGGGCGCGAGTCGCCCGCGACGCGATCTCTGTCTGCCAAGGCGAGCACCTCCGGTTTCGCGGCCGCCATGAGATTACCCCCCTCCCGGCGCGACATTCAATCACCGCCCGCCGCGCGCCTGGTCGACTCCGAGACCGGCGGATGCGATCTTCGCCCCTCGAACCGTTGGCCCGAGCGACAGCTCCGGATCAGCGCAGTCCCAACTCCTTCTGGAGGAAGCTGTATTCGAGGGCGGTCATGAACGCCCTCTGCGGATTGTTCGATGCGGTCGCATGTCCCCCCTCGATGTTCTCGTAGTAGAGCGCGCGGTGCCCCTGCTCCAGCATCCTCGCGACCATCTTGCGGGCGTGCCCCGGGTGGACGCGGTCGTCGCGCGTCGATGTGGTGAAGAGCACCGGCGGGTAGTGCGCGTCCGCGCGGACGTTGTGGTAGGGCGAGTACTTGCTCAGGTACGCCCACTCTTCCGGCGCGTCGGGATCGCCGTACTCGCCCATCCAGCTCGCTCCCGCCAGCAGCTTGTGGTAGCGGCGCATGTCGAGGAGCGGAACCTGGCTCACTACCGCCCCGAAGAGTTCGGGCCGCTGCACGAGGACGACCCCAACGAGAAGGCCGCCGTTGGATCCCCCTTCGATTCCGAGCTTCGCGGGCGAAGTCACCTTGGTCGCGATCAAGTCCTCCGCGACCGCGATGAAGTCATCGAACGCGCGCTGCCGGTTCTCCTTGATCGCCGCCTGGTGCCACTGCGGACCGAACTCGCCGCCGCCGCGGGTGTTCGCCAGGGCGTACACGCCGCCCCGCTCCAGCCAGCCGACGCCCAGGCTGCCGCCGTAGAACGGCTGCATGGACTGCTCGAAGCCGCCGTACCCATAGAGGAGCGTCGGGTTGGATCCGTCGCGGGGGATGCCCGCACGCGCGACGAGGAAATAGGGGACACGGGTGCCGTCGGCCGAGACGGCCTCGAGCTGTTCGACGCTGAGTCCGCCGGCATCGAAGAAGGACGGCAGCGACCGGACCTTGGCCGGCGGGCCGGCGCCGATCGTGCCGAGCGAGAGGGTCGTCGGCGTGAGGAAGTCGGTGACGTGCATCCAGTAGTCGTCGGAGCGCAACGGGTCCACGCCCCAGACCGCCACGGTGGCAAGTGTCGTTCCCTCGACCGGCTTGCGCATCCAGGATCCGTCTTGCGGGGTCAGGGTGTAGTGGCGGTCGCGCACGTTCTCCATTTCGTTGATGATGAGGTGGTGCAACGTGCCGCCGACGCCGGCCAGAGAGCGGCGCGCGCCCGGCTCGAAGAGGACGGCGAAGTCCCGTCCGCCCGCGAGGAAGCGCTCGATCTGAATCGCGAGAAGGGAACCGGCGGGGTAGGTGCGCCCGCCCGTCGTCCAGTCGGAGCGGAGGGTCAGGAGGATCTGATCGGCGAAGGTCCGGACCTCGGCATCGTCCTGCTTGTCGAGCCTGACCCACTCCGCTCCGCGCCGGAGGAACGTCTCGTTCGCGTAGGCCGACATGGCGTGGATCAGGAAGTCGTAGACGCGCCCCCCGCGCTCGAGGACACGGTAGGCGTAGTTGTACGGATCGGCGGCGACCCCTTCGTAGATCGTCCGCGCCGCGGCGATCGGGGTGCCGCGCGCCCACTCCTTCACAAGACGGGGATAGCCGGCGTCGGTCAGGCTGCCCGGGCCGAAGTCGGTGCCCACATAGAGCGTGTCGCGGCTCTTCCAGCTGGTGAAGGACTTCGCCTCCGGAAGGCTGAACCCCTCGCTCACGAAGGTCTTGGTGGCGAGATCGAACTCGCGCACGACGGCCGCGTCGCCGCCGCCGCGCGAGAGGCGAATCAGGCAACGGTCGCGGTCGGGCTCGAGGACATCGTAGCCGCCGTAGACCCAGTTTTCCTTCTCGTCGGCGGCGAGGCTGTCGAGGTCGATCACGGTCTCCCAGGAAGGGGTGGGGGACAGGAAGGACTCCATCGACGTCCGCCGCAGGATCCCGCGCACGTGGGTCTCGTCTGTCCAGAAGTTGTACAAGTAGTCTCCGACCTTGTCGGGGTAGGCGATCCGGTCCTTCGAGTCATAGATCGCGAGGAGCCGGGCGCGGAGCGACGCGAACTCGGGATCGTTCGTGAGCGCGCGCGAGGACTCGTCGTTGCGCGCGCGTGCCCACTGGAGGGATGTCTCGCTATCGACGTCCTCGAGCCAGAGGTAGGCGTCCGGCGGCTCGGGCGCCGCGGCCTGGCCGGCCGATCGCCCGGCCGCCGATGCGACGCCGAGAGCCGCGAACATGAGCGGTAGAGCAAGCGTGC
Source organism: Candidatus Eisenbacteria bacterium (assembly GCA_016867495.1). Taxonomy (NCBI): domain Bacteria; phylum Candidatus Eiseniibacteriota; species Candidatus Eiseniibacteriota bacterium. The sequence continues at coordinate 23,799 of VGJL01000021.1, forward strand.
GCGCAAGACGAGACAGTTCCGAGACCATCAAGATGTCCTCCATCCTCCGTCGATCCAGGAAGCGCATCCCCTGCCGGGAAGGCGCCGTCCGCGCCACGCCGGGTCGTCGGGCGCGGTGGGCACAGCGTAGAGCCTACCATCGGCCACGAACTTCTTCGTCCACATGCGGCCATCCAGGTCGACCTTGTTTCCGACGCAAGATGGCGCTACCATTTTGATCGGTCGGGAACGAGGCCCGCACACCCATCGGAGGACGCCATGAGGAACATGGTCGCGCGCATCTTTGTCCCGCTCGGGTTCCTGTTCATCGCGTGGGCGCTGGCTTCTCCGGCGCAGGCGCAGCCTCCAGATACGTATATCTGGCTCGATTTCGATGACGATGGAAGCCCCTGGACCCTGAGGACGAGTCTCCCCGAAGGGGTTACGTCGGCGACGGTCAAGTTCGTTCTCGAGGTGGGCACGACCCCCATTCCCCCCGTGATCGCGTACGGGAGGTTCACTGAGGGGTGTTGTAACGGTCCAGAGTCCGACGCCCACTACGGAACCTATGTCGACGCTCAGTCTGTGACCTTCGATCCGATCTATGTCATCGACTTCTTCCTGGAGTTCGCCACGTGCACCTTCTGCTGTCCATGGGGGCTCGGGTTGGTCATCGCCTCTGACGCGCCCGTTGTGACGGGCCAGCGCTACTTCATCGGCCAGGCCGCATGGAACGCATACTGCGACGTCCCCGGTCCCTGCACGCCGCCGACCGATTTCTCGTACTACTTCCAGGAGTTGGGCGGGGAGGGCCACATGTACTTCTATTGCCCTCCCACCGCGGTCCAGGATCGCTCGTGGGGCAGGATCAAGATTCTCTTTCGCTAGCGCCGGGCGGGCGCGCCAAGAACGGTTCGATCCATCTGGCCGCCGGCATCTGCTTCAGCCGTTCCGCCGGATCTCAGGACCAGTATCACGCGGCGCATCCCGGATTCTGAGGTAGCTCCAGGAAGGACTCTCCCCGGCCGATTGGCTCTCGCGGGGAATCTATCGAAGCTCGACTCGCAGGCCCGCCCTCCAGAGGCGTGGCTCGCCGAAGTTCGCCGACTCGCGAATCCGCTCCCGGTAAGAAGAAGCCCACTCCTCTCCTCGGTCGGCCGTTTCGTTTCGACCCTCCGTCGATTCGAGCCACCCGTCGTCGTCCCCCTCGCCGGTCGCGGGGAAGACGCGAAGGGTGTTCTTCTTGTCGGTGACATTCGTGACCTCGAGCCAGACCTGGGACGCGATGCTGAAGACCCGGAGCGTCTTGGCGATCCTCAGGTCGAGCTGGCCCGTCCATGGGAGCCTGCCGGCGTTCGGCTCGTAGCCGACAGCCGCCTGCGGTTGCCGCTCGAGGGCCTCCTCGGTGAGTAAGCCCGCCGAGTAGATCTGGCTCCAGGTGAATCTCCCTCCCGAAGCGGCCCGAAACAGCGCGGAGATCTCGATGTCGCGGGATAGGAAGCCGTCGCTTCCGAAGACGGAGGCGCCGGGCCGCGCGACACAAGCGAGGGAGAAGCGATGGCGGCGATCGCGGAGCGACGGATAGAACTCCCGCGAGGCGTCGTCTCCACCGGCGAGCAAGGGGGCTGCGCTTCCCTCTCGGGGATCGATGCCTTCGAGCGGGAAGTTCTCGGAGTGCCAACCGGCGTCGAGCAGCTCGGGCTCGAGCGTCTCGGTTCTCGATCTCGATAGATCGTACGAGGCGCGGATCCGGATGTCCGTCACCGGTTCCCAGATCCCGCGAGCGGAGAGACCGATGAGGTCGCGCCTGCCGTCGTTGACGTAGAACGGGAGCGCTCCCGCGTCCTGGGCGATCAGCCGCGGCGTGATGGCATCCTCGATCCTGCGGCCCTCCAGCCCGACCCGGAGCCAGAAGGCCCTGCTTATGCGGGCCCCCACAGCGGCCAGGCCGATCCACGCCCTCTCGGGCTCGAGGGCCGGATTGCCGTAGATCGTCTGAGGCGGCCGATTTGGATCGGGAGCGATCGACGCGAAGGCGAGCGAGATGGGACTGTAGTAGATCGCCTCGGAAGGAGGGATCCAGGTCTCGCGTCCCCCCGTGAGCCAGAGACGGATCCTCGGATGCAGGGCGCGCGTGAGTGCGACTCGGGGATCGATCGATGTGCGGGTCTTCTCCTTGGCGTAGCGAGCGGGATCCTTCCAGTTGCCGGGGTCGTCGGCCGTTCCGAACGGGTTCCTCAGACTCCGCAGCGGCTCCTGCCCCGGCTTGAAGAGGGTGAGGCGCAACCCCGCCTCGGCCTCTCCGAGTGCGGCGGGAAGCGATCGGCGCGCCGAGGAAAACGCCGCCAGAGTCAGAGGCTTCCCGGGCTCGCGGCCCGTCTCGTCGCTGCGGGCTCCACCATCGACGCTGTAGCCGATCGATTGCATGTCCACATCCGAGACGCCCAGGACAGGATTGTGATGCTCGTAGCTCCTGTAGGAGCCTCTCCGCAGAGAGAGTCCGGCGCCGGCGGCGTTCGCGGTGCCGGGACGATGCCAGATCTCCATGCCGGCGGCCAGGTCGACTTGCAGGTTCTTGCGGAAGTAGTTGTATATGTGCCCCTGGTCGGCCGGGATGGATGGATCATCGCCTTGCCAGTAAAGGCCCGTTTCATCAGGTCCGGGGTTCTCGATGGAGCGGTAAGCTCCGATTCTGTCAAAGAGGAGTCCATCTCCGGTCGCCAGATAGGTTCTCTGGATCGACAGCGTCCCGGCCATGCTGAGATCGTCACCGATCTCATGGACCGCGCGCAGACCGGCCGCGATCGATGCGCGGTCTTCCCGGGGCGTGTGCGGCGCGTTGCGCCGGAAAGCCTCGAGGAAGCGGTCTCGCTGGCTCCCATCCCCATAGAAGAGCGCCGTGATCCTCGTCGCCTTCCCCGGGTCGAGATGAAGCTGGCCGCGCACCTCCAGAGCGTCGAGCCCGTTGCGTGGCAGTCTCTCGCCATCGGTGAAGACGCTCGGCGCGCCATCGAGGTAGTTCATCCCCCTGATGGCTCCGGTCAGACGGGGCCGCAGAGGGAGCTTGGGATACGATCGAGAGAAGGCCGCCTCGAACGAACTCCGTCCCCGGCCTCCTCCCGCCGCCCCGGCCTCCGTGTAGCTCTCGTCCGCGCGCGAGAGGAGATCGCGCGCGGCCAGTTCGCGCGCCGCGCCATCGGCGCCGAGGGCCGAACGGCTGGATCGCGCCATCGATTCTCCGCGGAGACGAACGGTGTGGCGGAACCCGGTCCCGGCAAGGGGCAGCCTGTCGAGTGTCTGCGTCCTCTGTTGGCCGGGCGAAGTGAGGGCGGCGATCGCCCCTTCCTCTCCGGCCCCCGGAAGCGCCGACAACCA